>NZ_JBFAMR010000012.1:37037-142357 GCF_040656595.1 Actinoplanes sp. NPDC049802 | reverse complement strand
GGAGCCCCGAAACTGCGCCGGCCCTGCCTGCGATTGCCCTGACCTGGAATTACGTCAAGGTCTTGACCTGCACTTACCTTGCATGCGGTGACGTGTTTCCACCGCAGTTACCGAGCGAGCCACGAACTTCCGGACCCTGCTTTGACGCTCGGCCTGTCACGTCGGCGTCTTTTACCGATCTCCGTCGTCAACGGGGGCAACATTACCCAGCCCGGCCGAGAAAATCTAGACTTCGGAAACTAGATTTTCTCGGCGTCTTCCACGGGTTTCCCGCACACATCGACGGCCGGCCCGCCCGTCCGGGTCGGCCGGCCGCCGCGACTCGTTCGACGGCGCGACGGCCGGGGCGTGCGGCCTTCCCGATACGGCGGCTGTCACGCGTACCGGAGAAGGAGCGGGAGGGACACGCGGAGCCGGACCACCGTCAGCGGACGGTGCGCGGCCGGTCAGCGCGGCCCGGCAGCCTCGGGGCATGCAGACGACATACGCGGTCGTGGCCGAGGGGCTGCGGAAACGGTATCGGGGCGGGCAGGGGACGACCGCTCTCGACGGATTCGATCTCCGGGTGCCCACCGGAACGGTGTACGGCCTGCTCGGCCCGAACGGGGCGGGCAAGACCACCGCGGTGCGCAGCCTGGCGACGCTGCTGCGTTTCGACGCCGGGCACGCCGAGGTGGCCGGGGCCGACGTCGCCCGGGATCCGGAGCTGGTGCGCGAGCGGATCGCGGTGACCGGCCAGTACGCGGCCGTCGACGAGTTGCTCAGCGGACGGCAGAACCTGGTGCTCTTCGGGCGGCTGCACCGGCTGGGCGTGCGGGCGGCCCGCCGCCGGGCGGACGAGTTGCTGGAGGGGTTCGGGCTGACCGGCGCGGCGGCCCGGTCGGCGAAGGACTACTCGGGTGGGATGCGGCGCCGGCTCGATCTGGCGGCCAGCATGATCCGGCGTCCCCGGGTGCTGTTCCTGGACGAGCCGACGACCGGGCTGGACCCGCGCAGCCGCAATCAGGTGTGGGAGGCGGTGCGCGGCCTGGTCACGGACGGGACCACGGTGCTGCTGACCACGCAGTATCTGGAGGAGGCGGACCAGCTGGCCACCCGGATCGCGGTGGTGGACTCCGGCCGGGTGGTGGCCGAGGGGACCCCGGACGAGCTGAAGGCGGCGATCGGCGCCGACCGGCTCGAGGTGGTGCTGCGGGACGCGGCCCGGCTCGCCGAGGCGGCCGCCGTGGTGGCCCGGGTGGTGGGCGCGGATCCGGACACCGACGCCGACCGCCGGCTGCTGCGGGTGCCGGTGGCGGACCGGATCGCCGGGTTGACCGCGGTGGCCCGGGCGCTGCAGGACGCCGGGATCGTGATCGCGGACCTGGGCGTCCACCGCCCGACGCTGGACGAGGTGTTCCTGAATCTGACCAGGACGGAGGCGCGGCGATGAGTGTGGCCCTGATGGTGGAGACCGGTGCGCCGGAGTCGGCGCCGCGAGCCGGGCGGCGGCGGGGCCGGGCGCTGGCGGACGGCTGGGTGATGACCGGGCGCTACCTGCGGCACGTGGTGCGGGCGCCGGAGGAGATCGTCATCTACTTCAGTCTGCCGATCATGTTCGTGCTGGTGTTCGGCTACGTGTTCGGCAGCGGGATGTCGGTGCCGGGCGGCGGATCGTACCGGGAGTTCCTGATCCCGGGGGTCTTCGTGATGACGATGCTGTACGGGATCGGCGCGACGGCCACCGCGATCGCCGTGGACACCGGCCGGGGTGTGCTGGACCGGTTCCGGTCGATGCCGATGGCCCGGTCCGCGCTGATCACCGGCCGGGTGCTGGCCGACCTGGCCCGGGCGCTGCTGGAGACGGCGGTCCTGCTGGCGTGCGGGCTGCTGGTCGGCTGGCGCTGGCACAACGGGGCCGGACCGTTGCTGGCGTCGCTCGGGCTGCTCCTGCTGCTGCGGCTGGCGCTGAGCTGCGCCGGGGTGGCGCTCGGGCTGGTCACGCCGAACCCGGACACGGTGTCGGTGATCGTGTTCCCGCTGGCGTTCCCGGTGAGCGCGGTGTCGAACGTGTTCACCTCGCCGGCGTTGATGCCGGGCTGGCTGGGCACGGTGTCGGAGTGGAACCCGATCTCGGCGACCACGGCCGCGATCCGCGAGCTGAACGGCAACCCGGGCCTGGGCGGGGAGACCTGGGCCGCCGATCATTCGCTGCTGCTGGCGGTGGCCTGGCCGGTCGCGCTGATGGCGATCTTCGGGCCGCTGTCGGTGCGTCTCTACCGGCGGCTGGGCCGCTGACGGGCCGTCGCGGGTGGGCGAGCGCCCACCCGCGACGGTGTTACGCGGGAACGACGAACTTTTCCACAGCGGACAAATAACTCAAAAGCCCCCGAAATCGTAACGACCTTGCGAAGATCATCTCTGACGTGAACGACAGCGGGGGTGGGCAGTTGCGGAACGAGGAGATGGGGGGCACACCGGTCATCAACCGGCCGGTGGGCGGCAGAGCGGCCGACGACCGGGCCGCCTCCGACAGGACGGGCCCCGACCGGGCCGTCCCCCGGCCGGCGCATCGCGGCCCCCAGCACGCCCGGCTGACCGCCGCCGAACCGGGAAACGCCGAGCAGCTGCCGCTCGAACTGGTACGCCGCGACATCGCCGGCGACCGGCCCGGGGTGCCGCTCATGCTGCGGATCCGCGTTCTCGACGCGCTCACCGGGATGCCGGTCGGCGCGGCGGTCCTCGACCTCCGGCACCCCGAGGCGGCCGGCCCGGGCGAGGTACGCGGCGCCCAGGTCACCGACGCCGAGGGGTACGCGGAGTTCCGTACCGTGCTTCCGGGCCGGGATCCGGGCCGGCCGGTGAGCATCCGGGCCGAGGTGCACGTGGGCGGCTACCTGGCGGGCGGACGGTCGGTGACCTACTCCGGCACGCTGTTCGTACCGGAGCAGATCGCGGGGCAGATCGACGGGAAGGTCGCCGAGGACCCCCGACCGGACACCGGCTGGGTGCTGCACGTGGTGCCCCGGGACCGCTTCGACCTGAAGGCCGGGCTGCTCGGCACCATCACCGTCACGGTCGGCGACTGACAGCGGGCGCCGGGTGGTCCGGCAGGACCCTTCGCGATCTTGACAGCGGGGCATTGCGCCCGACCTGCGTCCGGGGGGCTCCTATGCGGCCCCAAACGTTCTAGGCTGTCGCGATCACACTCGGCCAGGGGGTTGCGACGATGCAGGGCAGTGCGCGGAACGAGACCGTCTCCCGCTCGGCGACTCTCAAGCGCCGCTGGACCCTGGTCGCCATTCAGGGCGCCACCCTGATCCCGCTGAGCTACCTCTGGCTCGGCCCGGCCAGCGAGGCCGCCGCCGCCAACCCCGGGCCGGATCTGGCCGCCGGGCTGGTCGGGCTGGTGCTGACCGTCTTCGGCCTGCCGTGGTCGGTCTTCGTCTGCCTGCTGGACAACCGCTACAACCTCTTCGACAGCCCGCTGCGCGACCTGTTCGTCCTCGGCCCGGCCGTGCTCAACGTGGGCCTGACCGCCTTCGGCGTCTGGTGGACCGGCCGGCACCCGGCGGTCGAGCACGAGTGGGAGATCATCGAGGTGGACGACGCCGAGGAGGCGGAGGAAGCCGAGGAGGCGCTGACCGAGCGACGGTTCTGACCGTCCTCGGCCGGGCCGTCACGGGGCGGGCCGGCGGCGGGGTTTGCCGGGCGCGAAGCGGTGCGCCGCCGTGAGCGTACGGGTGGACCAGCGCATCGCGTCGAGAGAGAGCCCGGCCAGTTCGCCGGTGCCCCACTCGCCCTCCTCGTACGCCTGGACCGCGCGCACCACCCGGCCCAGCCGCCCGGTGCCGAGAGTGACCGCGTCGGCCACCTCGGCGGTGAGCGGCAACTGTTCGGCCATCGCGGCCGGTGTCACCGACATCAGCCCGGCCATGCCGGTGACCAGCCCGGCCACGAAGGCGGCACCCGGGTCGGCGCCGAACCGGGCGGCCAGGTTCTCGCAGAGGCGGGCCTGGGTGAGGGCGGTGAGCAGTTGCGCCTCGGGCGCCTCGGCCACGTCGTCGACCACCATGAGGGTGGCCCAGCGGCGGATCCGGTTGAGGCCGACCAGCATGACCGCCTGCCGTACCGAGGAGATCCGGCTGACCACCCCGGCGGCCACCGAGTTGCTGACCCGCAGCACCCGCAGCGCCAGGGCCGGGTCGCTCACGATGATCGAGGTGATCTTCTCGAGCGGCACGTCCGGCGACATCAGGGCGGCGACCAGCTCCAGCCGGCGCAGCCGGGACGGGGAGAGGCTGGGCGTGCTGAGCACCTGGGGACGGCTCAGCGCGTACCCCTGGCGAAGCTCCATGCCGTAGCGATCGGCGATCGCCATCTGCGCCTCGGTCTCCAGCCGCTCGCCCACGATCGCGATCCGCGGGTACTCGCGGCAGGCCGCGACGATCTCGTCGAGACGGCTCAGGTCGCCGTCGAGGAGGTCGAGTTTGACGAACGACGCCAGCCCGAGCAGCTGCTCGTGCCCGGAGCCCCAGACGAAGTCGTCCAGGGCTATCCGGTAGCCGGCCCCGGCGAGGGCGGTCAGCCCGGCGATCACCTCGTCGTCGACGTCGACGGTCTCCAGCACCTCGAGCACCACCTGTTCGGGGCCGAACGGCAACGGCAGCCGCCCGGTCACGAACTCACGGGTGAGGTTGATGAAGCACGGCCGGTTCCCCGCCACCTCGGCGATTCCGAACTCGGTGAACGCGTTCACCATCACGGTGCTGGTGGCGTACGTGTCCTGCCGGCCCGACGCCACCGCGTCCATCCGGCCACGGAAGAGCAGCTCGTAAGCCACCACGACACCGTTCGCGTCGAAGATCGGCTGACGGCCCACATGTACCGCGTCCAACACCGGGATTCCCACGCCGGAGCCATCGGCACGATACGGGCCGACTTGATGAATCGCGCTCCGGAACAAAGCCGAAACGGAGACTTCCACGCGACCGGTACGCGTGCTGGGATGAGATGGCCGTCACAACTCACCGGTAAGAAGGGGTTTCACCGCATGCTCAACCTCTCCGTGTTGCTGGAGGACAGCGCTCGCCACTACCCCGAGCGCGCGGCTGTGGTGCTCGGCCCGCAGCGGCTGACCTACGCCCAGGTGAACGCCGCGGCCGACCAGGTGGCCGGCATGCTCGCCGCCCGGGGTGTGCGGCCCGGCGACAAGGTGGCGCTGACCTGCCCCAACCTGCCGTACTTCCCGATCGTCTACTACGGCATCCTCAAGGCCGGCGCGGTCGTGGTGCCGCTGAACGTGCTGCTCAAGGGCCGGGAGATCGCCTACCACCTGCGCGACTCGGGCGCCCGGGCGTACTTCTGCTTCCAGGGCACCCCGGAGCTGCCGATGGGCGCCGAGGGCTTCGCCGGCTTCAACGAGGTCGAGGGCTGCGAGCAGTTCTTCCTGATCACCGCGGACCCGGCGGCGGCCTCCCCGATCGAGGGCGCCGAGACGATGGGCGCCGCGCTCGCCGGGCGGCCCCCGGTCTTCGAGACGGTGCTGCGCGACGAGACCGACGCCGCGGTCATCCTCTACACGAGCGGCACCACCGGCCAGGCCAAGGGCGCCGAACTGTCCCACTCGAACCTGATCCTCAACGCGCTGACCTGCAACCGCCTCTTCGGCACCCGGCCGGCCACCGACACGCACCTGCTGGTGCTGCCGCTGTTCCACTCGTTCGGCTCGACGGTCAACATGAACGCCGGCTTCGCCATGGCGGCGACCCTGGTGCTGCTGCCCCGCTTCGAGGCGACGGCCGCCGTGCAGTTGCTCCAGTCGGAGAACGTGACCTTCTTCGCCGGCGTCCCGACCATGTACTGGGGCCTGCTCAACGCGCTGGGCGAGACCGAGGGCGTCGACGTGGACCGGATCGCCCGCAACATGCGGGTCGCCGTCTGCGGCGGCTCCAGCCTGCCCGTCGAGATCATCAAGGCGGTCAAGGAACGCTTCGGGGTCACCATCCTCGAGGGGTACGGGCTGTCCGAGACCTCCCCGGTAGCCACCTTCAGCGACCCGGACAGTGAGCCGCGCCCCGGTTCGATCGGCATCCCGATCTGGGGCGTCGAGGTGAAGCTGATCGACGCCGAGTGGAACACCATCGAGAACCCGGACGAGATCGGCGAGATCGCCATCCGGGGGCACAACATCTTCCGCGGCTACATCGGCCGGCCGAAGGCGACCGCCGAGGTGATGCGCGACGGCTGGTTCCGCACCGGTGACCTGGCCCGCCGCGACAAGGACGGCTACTACTACATCGTGGACCGGGCCAAGGACATGATCATCCGGGGTGGCTTCAACGTCTACCCGCGCGAGATCGAGGAGGTGCTGCTCACCCACGAGGCGGTCTCGCTGGCCGCGGTCATCGGGGTGCCGCACGAGAGCCACGGTGAGGAGGTCAAGGCGTTCGTGATCCTCAAGCCGGGCGCCGTCGCCACCGAGGAGGAGCTGGTCGCCTGGGGCAAGGAGCAGATGGCCTCCTACAAGTACCCGCGCATCATCAAGATCGTCGAGTCGCTGCCCATGACGGCGACCGGCAAGCTGCTCAAACGTGAACTCAGCTGAAGGCTGAAACGAAGCACGGCGCCCGGCGGTTCCCGCCGGGCGTCCTGCTTTCCTAGACTGCGCCCACACCCGGCTCGCTGTTGCGCCCATGACGCACAGTGGACCTGCGGTTCCAACAGGGGGAGAGGCTCATAGCGTGACGATGGTTCAGGCGCCGCCACGGGCCGCGCTGCAGCGCCTCACCGGCTTGCGGCACACCTCGCCCGGACGCCTCCAACTGCTGCTCGTCACCCTGCTCGTGCTCACCGCGCTGACCGGTCTGGTGGCCGGCGTGACCGCCCGCGCCGCCGACGCCGGCACCGCCGACCTGCGTGACCGGGCCCAGCCGCTGATGCTGGAGGCGGAGACCGTCTACTCCGCGCTGGCCGACGCCGACACCACCGCGGCGCGGGCCTTCATCACCGGCGGTCTGGAGCCGGCCGCGCTGACCCGCCGCTACGAGGCCGACGTGGAGCGGGCCGCCGCCGCTCTCACCGCGGCCGCCCGCCGGGTGCCCGCCGACGGCCGGGCCGCCGATTCGATCCAGCGGATCTCCACCGGGCTCACCCGCTACACCGCGCTGGTCGCCTCGGCCCGCGCGCTGAACAGGCAGGGAAAGCCGGTCGGCGCCGCCTATCTGTCGACCGCCTCCCAGCTGAACCGTGACACTCTCCAGCCGCACGCGCATCTGCTCCTCCAGGAGGCGAGCCGCGAGGCCGACGACGGCTACACGGCGGCGAACGCCTCCTGGTGGCTGATGCTGCTGCTGGTGCTGTTCGTCGCACTGGCGGTGGCCCTCGTGTGGACGCAGATCTACCTGAGCCGCAGCACGAACCGCCTCTTCAACGTGCCGCTGCTGGCCGCCTCCGGGGTGGCCGTGCTGCTGATGATCGGCTGCGTCGTGGTCTTCGGCCACCAGCGCGGCCAGCTGGTCGCCGCCGACCGGGACGGGTCGGCGCCGGTGGAGGTCCTCGCCGAGAAACGGATCCTGGTGCTGCGGGAGCGTGCCGACGAGGCGCTCACGCTGGCCGCGCGGGCCGGGCACGGCCCGCTGGAGGAGGAGTTCCAGCAGCTCAGCGAGCGGGTCACCTTCGACGACCCGGAGCTGGACGACATGCCGTCGCTGATGCGCGAGGCGTCCGACCGGCACCGCGAGTTCCTGACCCTGCACCAGCGGGTCCGCGAGCTGGACGACGGCGGCGACTACGACGGCGCCGTGGAGCTCGCCGTCTCGGACCGCATGGCGCTGGTCTTCGACCAGCTCACCGCCACTCTGGACCGGGCCATGGACGACCGGCGCGCGGCCTTCGACTCCGAGATCGATTCCGTGGGGTACGGCCTGGGCGCGCTCACCGTGCTCGGACCGCTGCTCGCCCTGGTGATCGGCGTGCTCGCCACGATCGGCCTGCGGGCCCGGCTGGAGGAGTACCGCTGATGCGCGTTCTCGCCGTCGTCGCCACCGTCGCCCTGCTCGCCGCGGGCTGCACTCCCGCTCCCCCGCCACCGGTGGACGCGCCCCGCCCGTCACCGGCCGCGTCCGCCGCCGGTTCGGCCCCGGCGGCGCCCGAGTGCGACCCGCGCAAGAGCTGGCGCCCCACCCAGGGCCTGCGGATCGCGGCCGGCAGCCGGATGGCGGAGATCCGCGAGCGCGGCCACCTGATCCTCGGGACCAGCCAGGACACCCTGCTGTTCAGCTCACGCAACCCGTTCACCGGGGCGATCGAGGGCTTCGACGTCGACATGGCGCGGGAGATCTCCCGGGCCGTGTTCGGCAGCCCGGACAAGGTGCGGATCCTGGTGATCCCCCGTTCCCGCCGGGTGGAGGCGGTCGCCAAGGGTGAGGTCGACCTGGCGATCAACACGATGACCACCAACTGCGCCCGGTGGCAGCAGGTCGACTTCTCCACCGTCTACTACGAGGCCGGGCAGAAGGTGCTGGTCGGCAAGGACTCCACGGTGACCCGGATCGAGGACCTGCACGACCGCCCGGTGTGCGCGGCCGACGGCTCCACCTCCCTGGAGAACCTCGCGAAGGTCGACCCGAAGCCGATCCCGGTGGCCCGCCGCGACTTCGGCGAGTGCCTGGTGGCGTTCCAGCAGAACGAGGTCGAGGCGATCTCCACCGATGACACCATCCTGGCCGGGCTGGCCGCCCAGGACCCGTACGCGAAGGTCGTCGGCCCGCCCTTCACCCGGGAGCCGTACGCGATCGCGGTCAGCAAGGAGCACCGCGACCTGACCGAGTTCGTCAACGCCGTGCTGGAGCGGATGCGCGCCGACGGCACCTGGAAGAGGGTGTACGACCGGTGGCTGCACGACTCCGGCCCGGCCCCGAAACCACCCGCGGCGGACTACCGATGAGCCCGGGGAACATGCTCGCCGCCGACACCGAGCTGGAGCGGCTGGAGAAGGCGGTGGCCGCGATCTCCGCCAACCTGGTCGAGCTGGACCAGAACCCGGACCGTCAGGAACTCGGCCGGACCCGGCTGACCGGCCGGACCGCGGCCGCGTGGGCCGACGCCGGCGAGGCCCTGGCCCAGCTGTGGCAGGGTCACCGGCTGCTCGGCGAGGTGATCGCACGGGCCCGGGCGATGCGCGGGCACGGCGACCGGGCGCTGAAGCGGATGAGCGACGCCGACCGGCAGTCCTACCAGCGCGAGGTGCTCGGCCACTCGATCACCCTGGCCACCGCCACGGTGCCGCTGGCCCAGCGCGGACTGCTCGGCTCCGGGCAGGTCAGCACCACCTGCACCCCGGCCGAGCTGCTCGCCGGGATGGAGGCGGCGTTCACCACCGCGGTCGCCGTGGTCACCGCGACCGGGGACGCGTGGCGGCGTACGGTGCCGGCCGCCGCCGACGCCGCGGCCGCCCTCGCCCAGGCCCGCTCGCTGACCCGGCAGGCCGGGACCGGCGGGCTGGCGGCCGAGGCGGAGCGGCTGCTCGACGAGGCCGACCGGCTGCTCGGCGACCTCACCGGGACGCTGGCCACCGACCCGCTCGGCGCGGACACCGCCGGCCTGGACCGGGTGCGCGCCCTGATCGCCCGCGCCGACGCGGAGCGGACCTCGGCCACCGAGCTGCGCGAGTCGCTGGCCCAGCGGCTGCGCGACGCGCGGACGCTGGCCACCGAGGTGGACACCGAGGCCCGGGCCGCCGCCACGGCGCGCGACGCGGTGGCCGGCCGGTTCGCCGAGCATCGGGTGGTCACGGTCCGCGGCGACAGCCTGCTGGCCGACCTGGCCGCCGTCGAGGCGCTCGCCGCGGCCGGGCACTGGGCGCTGATCAGCCCCCGGCTGTCGGCGTGGAACCGGCAGGCCCGGCAGCGGCTCACCGACCTGCGGGACGCGCGGGCCCGCAACGCCGGGCTGCTGGCCGAGCGCAACGAGCTGCGCGGGCGGTTCGACGCGTACCGGGCGAAGGCGCTGAGCCGCGGGCTCGGCGAGGATCCCGGTCTCGGCCCGCTCGCCGACGCCGCCCGCGAGGCGCTCTACGCCGCGCCGTGTGACCTGACGGCGGCACGGGCCGCCGTCGACGCGTACCAGGACGCGCTCTCCGCCACCATCGCCGCCAGGGAGGCTCGATGAACAGCTGCCGGCGGGACAACTGTCCCGGCACGATCGAGGACGGCTACTGCGACACCTGTGGGCTCGCGCCCGCCACGGTGCCCGCCGCCGCACCCGCTCCCGTGGCCGCCGCGGCGCCCGCGGCGCCCGACGGCCGCTGCAACCGGGACGGATGCGGCGGCACCGTCTCCGACGGGTACTGCGAGGAATGCGGGCTGGCCCCGCTCGCGGCGCCCCCGTCCCGGCCGGCGACCGCGGCGTCGGTGCGGGCCGGCGGCGCGCTGTCCTCGCGTACCCGGGGAAGCGGCCGCACCACCGGCAGCTCCCGGACCGGCTCGGCCCGCCGTTTCGGCGGCGGGCTGGTCGACATCGAGCCGATCCGCACCGCCGACCCGTCGACCGCCGTGATGGCGGTGGCCGAGGTCCCGGAGTCCAAGCGGTACTGCGCGAAGTGCGGCAACCCGGTCGGCCGGTCCCGGGGCGACCGGCCGGGGCGCACCGCAGGCTTCTGCCCCACCGACGGCGAACCGTTCGACTTCACGCCCAAACTGAGCAAGGGCGACCTGGTCGCCGGGCAGTACGAGGTGGTCGGCGCGCTCGCGCACGGCGGACTCGGCTGGGTCTATCTGGCCGTCGACAAGAACGTGTCGGACCGCTGGGTGGTGCTCAAGGGCCTGCTCAACTCCGGTGACGAGGACGCGCTGGCCGCCGCCGTGGCGGAGCGGCGGTTCCTGGCCGAGGTCGAGCACCCGAACATCGTGAAGATCTACAACTTCGTCGAGGTCGACGGCTCCGGCTACATCGTGATGGAGTTCGTCGGCGGCAAGTCGCTCAAGGACCTGCTCAAGGAGCGCCGGCTCAACGGGGCGGCGAACCCGCTGCCGGTGGCGCAGGCGCTGGCGTACGTGCTGGAGATCATGCCGGCGTTCGGCTACCTGCACGACCGTGGGCTGATCTTCTGCGACTTCAAGCCGGACAACGTGATCCAGTCCGGCGACCAGATGCGGCTGATCGACCTCGGCGGCGTGGTGCACGTCGACGACCAGGAGGCGGCGATCTACGGCACCGCCGGCTATCAGGCGCCGGAGATGGCGGCCGAGGGGCCGTCGCCGCAGTCCGACCTCTACACCATCGGGCGGACCCTGGCGGTGCTGACCACCGACTTCCGCGGTTACCAGAGCACCTTCGCGACCAGCCTGCCGGACCGCTCCGAGTTCGAGGTGTACCAGCGGCACGAGTCGTTCTACCGGCTGCTGGTGCGGGCCACCCGGACCGACCGGGACGAGCGGTTCGCCGACGCGGCCGAGATGTCCGAGCAGATGCTCGGGGTGCTGCGGCAGGTCCTGGCCGCCGACGGGACCCCGCGCCCGGCGGTGTCCCGGTACTTCACCGGGGAACTGCGCACCGACCTGCGCGACGAGAAAGCGCGCTGGCAGGACCTGCCCACCCCGCTGATCGACCTGAGCGACCCGGCCGCCGGGTTCCTGGCCTCGATCACCGCGGCCGACCCGAAGACCGTGCTCGCCCAGCTGCGCACCGCCCCCGAGGACACCGTCGAGGTGCGGCTGCGGACCATGCGGGAGCTGATCGTGCAGGGCGACGCCGCGGCCGCCGAGATGGTGCGCGACTCGCTGGAGCCGGACTGGCGGGCCGACTGGTACGACGGGATCCTGGCGCTGTCCACCGGCGACACGGCACGGGCCCGGCAGCGGTTCGACGCGGTCTGGTCGGCACTGCCCGGGGAGCTGGCGCCGCAGCTCGCCCTCGGGGTGACCGCCGAACTGGCCGGCGACCCGGCCACCGCCTGCGAGTACTACGACGTGGTGAGCCGCACCGACCCGGCCTACACCACGGCCGCCGCCGGGCTGGCCCGCTGCCGCCTGGAGAACGGTGACCGGGCGGGGGCCGTGGAGGCGTACGGGCGGGTGCCGGGCACCTCGTCGGCGTACCCGAGCTCGCAGATCGGGGCGATCAGGGCGCTGGTCCGCTCGCACCGGACGTCGGCCGTCGACGTCGACTCGCTGGCCACCGCGGCCGCGCTGATCTCCCAGCTGGAGGTGGAGGCGGCCCAGCTGGCGTCGCTGCGGGCCGAGCTGCTGGAGCAGGCGCTGCGCACCATGGACGGCGGCGCCCCGCTCACCGGCACGGTGCTGGCCACCGTCATCGGGGGCACGCCGGCGGAGAAATCCCCGGAACGGGACGTGCGGTTCGCGCTGGAATCGGCGTACCGGGAGATGGCCCGGGCCTCGCACGGCACGGAGAAGATCCGCCTGGTCGATCTGGCGAACGCGGTCCGGCCGCGTACGCGTACCTGAGAGGGCCGGCATGACGCTGACCACCGACTGCACCTCGTGCGCCGACGAGCGCACCGCCGGCGCGAGCTTCTGTGAGGAGTGCGGGCGCCGGCTCACCGAGGCGGCGGAGCCGCCCTCCGCCAGGGAGGACTGCGCGCACTGCGGGGCGGCGGCCTCCGTGGACGACGACGGGTACTGCGAGGAGTGCGGCATGCAGGCCGGCCGATCCCGCGACCATCTCGAAGCCGACGGCGGCGCGACCGGCGCCGCGGTGAGCGATCGTGGCCGCCGCCATCACCGCAACGAGGACGCCATGTGGCTGGCCGTCGGCACGGACGCCGCCGACGTGGTGGTGTCCGACGGCGTCTCGGCGTCGTTCGACCCGGACGCCGCCTCGGACATCGCGGTCCGCACGGCCGGCGAACTGCTGGCCGCCGCCCGCCATCCGGACGAGCAGGCCGCCCCGGCCCACCCGGACGAGACGGTGGATCTCGGCCCGGCCGGGCTGGACCGCCCGCAGGGTGCGGTCGGGCTGGCCGGTGCGGTGGCGCACGCGATCGCCGGCGCGGCCGCCGCGGTGGCGTCGCTGGCGCACACCGGAGACCCGCGCCGGGCCGCCGCGAACCCGGCCTGCACCATCGTGGCGGCAGCGGTCCGCGGGCCGCACGTCGGGTACGGCTGGGTCGGCGACAGCCGGGTCTACTGGCTGGGCCCGGACGGCCCGGCCGAGCAGCTCACCGAGGACGACTCGTGGGCCGCCCACGTGATCGCCCTGGGGGCGGACCCGGTGACCGCCATGAACGATCCGAAGGCGCACGCCATCACCGCCTGGCTCGGTGCGGACGCCGGGCCGGTCGCCCCGCGGGTGCGCTCGTTCACCGCGACCGAGGCCGGCCATCTGGTTCTGTGCAGCGACGGGCTGTGGAACTACCTGCCCGATCCGGCCGAGTTCGGGGCCCTGGTGCGGGAGGCCCTGGCCACCGGCCCCGGGCTGCTGGGCGCGGCCCGGGCCCTGGTCGCGTACGCGAACGCGGCCGGCGGCGCGGACAACATCACGGTCGCGCTGGTCCCGGTGCGCCCGGTGGCCGAGACCGAGCCGAAGACCACGGAACTGTCCACCATCAGCGAGGATTGAGGAGTCACGCGTGTCGTACACCGCCGAGGCGTTCCAGAACGAGTACCTCGCCATGGGCGCCACCGAGGTCAACGCGATCGTGACGGTCACGTCGACCGGGAGCGAGGGCGGCCGCCGCACGTCCGGCGCCACAGAGATCATCATCGTGGACGCGTCCGGATCGATGCAGGCGGAGGGTCGCATCGGCGCGGCCCGCCAGGCCGCGAAGGCCGCCGTCGAGTGCATCGACGACGGCGTCCGGTTCGCCATCATCGCCGGCGTCAGCACCGCCCAGCAGCTGTTCCCGGACCCCGGGCAGCTGGCGGTCGCCTCGCCGCAGACCCGGGCCGACGCGGCCCGCGCGATCGACCGGCTGCAGGCCAACGGCGGCACGGCGATGGGCGCCTGGCTGCTGTTGGCCGCCCAGTTGTTCGCCCAGCGGCCGGGCGACATCAAGCACGCCATCCTGCTGACCGACGGCGACAACGGCGAGCGAGCCGGCTACCTGGAGACCGTGCTGGAGCAGATCAAGGAGCAGTTCGTCTGCGACTGCCGGGGCGTCGGGGCGAGCTGGAAGGTCGCCGAACTCCGCAAGATCGCCGATAAGATGCTCGGCACCGTCGACATCGTGGCCCGGCCCACCGAGCTGACCGCCTCGTTCCAGCAGATGATCACCGCGGCGATGGGCAAGACCAGCGCCGACGTACAGCTCAAGGTGATCACCCCGGTGACCAGCAGGGTGCGCTTCGTCAAGCAGGTCGAGCCGCAGGTCACCGACCTCACCGGCAAGCGGGTGGAGGACGGCCGGGCGGGCCGCTACCCGCTCGGCTCGTGGGGGCAGGAGAGCCGGGACTACCACATCTGCTTCGACGTGACGGCCGGCAACGTGGGCGACAACATGATGGCCGGCCGGGTGCAGGTCCTGGAGGGCGACACGGTGCTCGCCACCGTGCTGGTGAAGGCGACGTGGACCGAGGACACCGCGCTCTCCACGAAGATCAACCGGCAGGTCGCCCACTACACCGGGCAGGCCGAGCTGGCCGAGGTGATCCAGGAGGGGCTGACCGCCCACAAGGCCGGCGACGACCGGACCGCCACCATCAAGTTCGGCCGGGCCGCCCAGCTCGCCCGGGCCAGCGGCAACACCGCCACCGAGGAGCTGCTCAGCAAGGTGGTGGAGATCGAGGACGCGGTCACCGGCACGGTCCGGCTCAAGCGCCGGGTCGCTGCCGAGGACGAGATGGCCCTGGACACCCGCTCCACCAAGACGGTCCGGGTGGGCCGCGGCCAGTGAGCGCCTACACCTGCCCCAACGGCCACGCGTCGGCGGAGAACGACTTCTGCGACATGTGCGGCGCCCCGATCGAGGGCGCCGCTCCCGCCCCAGTGGTGACCGGCGCTCCCCCGGCGGCGGCCGCCGCCGAGCCGGCCGGCACGGCCGGGAACTGCCCGCAGTGCCAGGCGCCCCGGGGGCCGGGCCGGTTCTGCGAGGACTGCGGCTACGACTACACGACCGGGCGGGTCCCGCAGCTCGGCGCGGCCACGCCGGCGGGCGAGTGGACGGCGACGGTCTTCGCCGACCCGGACTATTTCGCCGACAACGACATCGAGGGTGTCGAGTTCCCGGCCGACGCACCCCGGCGCACGATCCGGCTGGCCCCGCCGCAGGTGCGCATCGGCCGGCACAGCTCGTCGAAGGGCACCGCCCCGGAGATCGACCTGGCCGAGGCGCCCGCCGATCCGGGTGCCTCGCACAACCACGCGCTGCTCACCTTCACGGTGGACGGCACGTGGCTGGTCTCCGACCTGGGCTCGACCAACGGCACCTACCTCAACGAGGAGATCCAGCCGCTGGGCCCGGGACAGACCCGGGCGCTGAAGGACGGCGACCAGATGCACGTCGGCGCCTGGACGACGATAACGCTGCACGCCCCATGACGATCGCCGCCCTGGCCGCCACCAGGGCGGCGCCTGGACGACGATAAACGCCGCACGCCCCGCCCTGGTCACCGCCCTGGCCGCCACCAGGGTGGTGGCCAGGGCGGTGACGGCCGGGAGTGCCCGTGGCGGAGGCTCGGGCACGCCGACGGTCAGCGGCTGCCGAGGCCGGCCCCGGTCGCGGGTGGTCACCACGACGTCAGTGAGCGTTCAGAACCTCCATCGCGGTGTCACCCAGCTCCGCGCTCCGCGAGAACAGCGACGCGCCCGGCCCCGGCCGGGTCCGCCCGTCCAGCCCCCGGTAGTCGCCGCCGGCCTCGGCCACGATCAGCGAGGTGGCCGCGAAGTCCCAGATCTGGCCACCGGTCTGCGCCGCCAGGTCCAGGTCGCCGCGGGCCACCAGCAGGGCGGGCTGCACCGGCCACGCCCGCTCGTCGGCCGCCTCGATGAGGGCCGCCACCCGGTCCCGGCCCCACTCCGGCACCACGCCGAGCCGGGAGCAGGCGAGGTCGGCGGGCGCGGCGCCGGCCACCCGGATCCGCCGCTCGCCGAGGATCCGGCCGTCCCGCATCTCGCCCTCCCAGGCGCCGCCGCCGCGTTCGGCCCACCAGATCCGGCCCTGGGCCGGGACCGCCGCGACGCCGACGCTGATCTCGCCCTGCTCCTCGAGGGCGATCAGCACCAGCCACCGGTCGTCACCCTCGACGAAGAGGTGGGTGCCGTCGATCGGGTCGAGGATCCAGCGGCGGCTGTCGGCGCCGGTGGTCTCGCCGTGCTCCTCGCCGAGGACGGCGTCCTCCGGCCGGGCGGCGGCCAGAACATCACGGATCCGGGTCTCGACGGCCCGGTCGGCGCCGGTCACCATCGACCCGTCCGCCTTGACCTCGCGAGGCAGCTCGGCGAGGGCCGCGAAGTGCCGAAGGGCGACGGCCGCGCCGGCGAGGGCGGCCTCCTGGGCGAGTCTCAGATCATCAGCCACGCTCCCATCCTGCCCGCGGAGCGCCGCAGTCGTTGACCCACGCCACGAGAACGTCCTGAAAACATTCGAGTCGCGCGGCCGAACGGTCGAGGAGGTCCTCGCACGGCGCCCGCAGCGCTGATCCGGCACGTGCGGCGCCGGCCCGCCCGGATCGACGCCGGTGTGTACCGGTGGATCTCGTCACCGGTCGCGATGAAACGATCTCCACAGTAGAGTCCGATCATGCATCGGAGCCGTCTCTTCGGGATCTTCATCGACACCCCTGCCGGGGAGGCGCCCGCCGCCGCCGCGTTCTGGGGCGGCGTGTTCGGCGTCCCCGCCCAGCCGGTCCCCGGCGAGGAGGAGTTCATCGCGCTCCGCGGCGCCTTCCCGGGGCTGGCCGTGGACGTGCAGGCGATCGACGGCACGTCCCGTTACCACGTCGACATCGAGACCGACGACGTGCCGGCCGAGACGGCCCGGCTGCTCGGGCTGGGCGCCGAGATGGCCGTCGATCACGGCGGCCACAAGACGTTGCGCGCGCCCGGCGGTCACCTGCTCTGCGTGGTCCCGGTCCAGAGTGAGCCGGGCCTCTTCGACGCGGAGGCCCGCACCTGGGCGTGAGTCAGGCCGCACCCGGATCGGCCCGCGGGTCCACCGCCGGCACGATCAATTAGGGTCGTCGATGCGTCGATCCATGGGGGAAGCCACATGTCGTCATCCCGCCCTGCCCTGCTCGTGCTCGTGCTCGCCACCGTCACGCTGGCCGCCGGCTGCACTACCCCGGCCGTCAAGCGGGCCTCCGCGCCGGCGTCCACGCCGGGAACCGAGTCCACGTCCGCCGCCTCGCCGGGCCCGAGCGAATTCCCGCCCCGGGACCAACTGCTCACCGCGCTGGAGAAATCGCGCAACGCCGCCTACCGGTTCTCCGTGAGCGGCGACGTTCCGGACAAGCAGAAGGTCACCGGGTCCGGCGCTTTCGACCCGAAGGCCAAGCGGCTCAGCGTCAAATACAAGATCACCGGCGGCAAGGAGACCGAGCAGACCCAGCGGATCGTGGTCGGCACCGACCTGTACTCGCGGGAGAGCAGCGGCGAGTCCTGGGTGCACCTCGACCTGAAGCGGATCAAGAAGGACTCGCTGTACTCGTTCGACATGACCGACCCGACCGGCCTGTCCCGTTTCACCTCGTCGGTCGGCCAGGTCCGCAGCACCGGGCCCAACGCGTACGCCGGAACCCTGAACATCAAGGGCGACAGGTTCAACGAGGGCTTCCTGCCGGTCGGCGCCCCGGCCGTCTCGGTGTTGTTCGGCGGCAACGCCCAGTTCACCGCGACCACCGACGCGGCCGGATGGGTCACCTCCATCGGCGTGACGCTGCGCGACGGCGACAGCACGCTGAAGATGTCCACCCGGCTCAGCGGCCACGGCAAGGCCTCCGGCGTCAAGAAACCGTCCAGCTACGGCGAGGCCTGGGACTTCTACTACGACAAGTAGGCCGTGTCACAGGTCGAAGAGGTCTGCGGCCCGGGTGGCCCGCAGCAGCCAGCGCAGGTGCGGCTGCGGATCGTGCAGGTGGCAGGTCGCCTGCCGGGCCTCCGCCACCCGCCGGGCCGCCACCAGCATCCGCAGCCCGGCCGCGTCGCAGAAGTCCACCCCGGCCACGTCGATGTGGATGTGCCGGACCGGCAAACCCAACCCGATCAGGTCGTACACCCGGGTCAGGTCGTAGAGCTGGGTCTGCAACGCCTCCACCGACACGGCGTCCAGGCTGCCCTGGAGAGTGATCAGCAGCCGGTCACCCTCCCGGCAGCCGGCGATCCGGGTCTCACTCACGACTGCGCCTCCGGGCGGGAACGGATGATGGCCCACACCAGCTTGCCGCCACGCGACGGCAGGGCACCCCACGCCGACGCCGCCGCACCGACGATCCGCAACCCCAATCCGCGGTCGGTCAGCGACGGGCCGAGCGGGCCCCTCACCGGGTCCCGGACCCGGGGCAGCGCCAGGTCACCGTCGTAGACGGCCAGATGCAGCGCGGCGGCCGGCCCGGAGCCGCGCGCCGACACCACCACCTCGATGTCGGTGCCGGCGTGCTCCGCAGCGTTCACCACCAGCTCGGAGATGACCAGGCGGGCCCGCTCGTGCAGGTGGTCCAGATCCCAGCCGGCGCAGGCGTCCGACACCAGGGACCTGGCCTGGAGAGCGGCCGCCGGGTCCGGGGGCAGAGCCAGGTGCAGCCGGTCCGGCAGGGCGTGCCGGCCGGCCAGCGCGGCCCGGGCCTGCGACACCGACGCATACAGCACCAGCCAGTCACGGGCGCCGAGACGCCGCAGCCGGCGCGCCACCGGATCGTTCGCCGCGACGCACAGGGCGACCGCGACCGGCGGCTCCATGGCCGCGCCCTGCGCACACGCGGTGAGCCACAGTGGCGCGCTCACCGCGTGCGGGTCGCGCAACCGGTGCAGGTCGATGATCACCCCGGTGGGATGCTCGGCCAGGCACTTGCCCAGCACCGTACGCGCCTGCACCGACCGCCGCCGGTCCCAGCCGCCCCACACGGACAGCTCGATGACAGCCGTGTCGGCGTCGATGACGGCCAGCACCGAATCCGCCACCGCGTCACCGGACCACCCGATCAGATGCGGTGAGCCCGCGCTCATGTTCTCTTCTCATCTCCGGAAATCAGCAACGTCGATGCCGCCGCCGCCATTCTTGGATTATCCGGAAGAAACCGTCAACGGAGATTCACCATCCGCCACGATCTACAGGCCGGTGTGCAGAGCCAGCACCCCCCGGTTGACCGCGGTGATCGCCTTGCGTGCCGTCTCCTTCACGCTCGGCGAGGCGGCAGCCGCCTCCTTCACCTGGCCGAGCAGGTCGAGCACCTGGCGGGCCCAGCGGACGAAGTCACCGGCCGGCATGTCGGCGTCGTAATGGCCGCTGGCCAGCACCCGGGCCAGCGGCTCACCGCGAGCCCAGCGGTACATCGGCCAGACGAAGCCGGGGTCGGGCTCGCGGGTCAGCGACAGTCCG
The DNA here is from genome assembly GCF_040656595.1 of Actinoplanes sp. NPDC049802. Classification (NCBI taxonomy): domain Bacteria; kingdom Bacillati; phylum Actinomycetota; class Actinomycetes; order Micromonosporales; family Micromonosporaceae; genus Actinoplanes; species Actinoplanes sp. NPDC049802. Next base: position 122,889 of record NZ_JBFAMR010000012.1, on the reverse strand, counting down.
TGCTCCGCCTCGTCGGCCGCGATCTCGCCCCACAGCTTGGCGCAGGCGTCGACGGCCGCGCTGACCGCGCCCTTCGGCACCGAGGCACGGTCCTCGCCCTCGCGACGTGACTCGTACAGCACCATCGACACGGCGGCGGCCAGCTCGTCGGGGGCCAGCCCGTCCCACACTCCCTGGCGCAGGCACTCGGCGACGAGCAGGTCGGCCTCCGACCAGATCCGGCCGAGCATCCTGCCCGCCTCGGTCACCTCACCGTCGGCCGAGAGGTATCCGCGGGCGGTCAGAACGGCGCACACCTCGTCGAAGGTCCTGGCGAGCGAGCCGGTCCGCCCGGCCACCTTGGCCCGCAGCGCCTCGGTGTCCCGGTGCAGCCGGTGCCGCCGCTCGGCCCAGCGGGCGTGATCCTCCCGCTCCGGGCAGGCGTGACAGGGGTGCTGCCGCATCTGCACCTTGAGCAGGGCGATCTCGGCGTCCTCCCCCGGGGTGCCCCGGTTGCGGCTCCGGCGGCGGTCCGGGTGCCGGTCCAGCCCGGTGGCGCTGACCTGGGCGGCCAGATCGCGGCGGTCGCCCGGCGAGCGGTGATTGAAGTTCTTCGGCACGCGGACCCGGGCCAGCACCTCGACCTGCCCGCCGAAATCGCCGGGGCTGACCCGGCCAGCCCACCGATCCTGTGTCAGCACCAACGGCCGCGGCTCCCCGAACCCGCCGGTCGCCGGCTCGAGGACCACGGCGAGCCCGGCCCGGCGGCCCTGCGGCACCCGGATCACATCACCGGTACGCAGCCGCTCCAGCGAATCGACGGCCGCCGACCGGCGCTGCTGAACGCCCTGGCGGGCCAGCGACTTCTCCCGGTCGGCGATGGCCACCCGCAGCCCGAAATACTCGTCGAAGTCGCCGTGGTGGCAGGCGGCGTCCTCCGAGTAGGTGTCCATGGTCTCGACGTTGCGCTGCACCTGCCGTGCCAGGCCCACCACCGACCGGTCCGCCTGGAACTGCGCGAACGACGACTCCAGCAGCTCCCGGGACTTCTCCGCGCCGACCGAGCCGACCAGGTTGACCGCCATGTTGTAGGACGGCCGGAACGAGGACCGCAACGGGAACGTCCGGGTGGAGGCGAGCCCGGCCACGTGCCGCGGGTCGACGTCGGGGCTCCACAGCACCACGGCGTGGCCCTCGACGTCGATGCCGCGGCGCCCGGCCCGGCCGGTCAACTGCGTGTACTCCCCCGGGGTGAGGTCGACGTGCGCCTCACCGTTGAACTTGACCAGCCGCTCCAGCACCACGCAGCGGGCCGGCATGTTGATGCCCAGCGCCAGCGTCTCGGTCGCGAAAACCGCCTTGACCAGGCCTTTGACGAAGCACTCCTCGACCGCCTCCTTGAAGGCGGGAAGCATGCCGGCGTGGTGGGCGGCGACGCCGCGCTCCAGGCCGTCGAGCCACTCCCAGTAGCCGAGCACCGACAGGTCCTCGGCCGGGATGCTGGCCACCTTGGCCGTCACGATCCGGCGGATCTCGGCCCGCTCCTCCGGGTCGGTGAGCCGCAGCCCGCCGTCGAGGCACTGCTTGACCGCCGCGTCGCAGCCGGCCCGGCTGAAGATGAACAGGATCGCCGGCAGCAGCCCGGCCCGCTCCAGCCGGTCGACGACCTCGGGCCGGGGCGGCGGCGTCCAGCGTCTGCCGCGCCCGCCGCGCCAGCCGCTGTTCGCCCGGTCGGTGAACTCCAGCCGCCGGTCCATCTCCCGTGTGTAGCGCAGCAGCTCGGGGTGGACGTCGTGTTTACGCGCCGCGTCGGCGTCGTGGAACAGGTCGAACATCCGGCGGCCGACCAGCATGTGCTGCCAGAGCGGCACCGGCCGGTGCTCGCTGACCACCACCTCGGTCTCGCCGCGGACGGTCACCAGCCAGTCGGCGAACTCCTCGTAGTTGCTGACCGTCGCGGACAGCGAGACGAGGGTGACCGAGGCCGGAAGGTGGATGATCACCTCTTCCCAGACCGCGCCCCGGAACCGGTCGGCGAGGTAGTGCACCTCGTCCATCACCACATAGGCCAGATTGCGCAGCTGGTCGGAACCGGAGTAGAGCATGTTGCGCAGCACCTCGGTGGTCATCACCACCACCGGGGCGTCGCCGTTGATCGCGTTGTCGCCGGTCAGCAGGCCGACCTTGTCGGCACCGTGACGCGCCACGAGATCGTGGTATTTCTGGTTGGAGAGCGCCTTGATCGGGGTGGTGTAGAAGCACTTGCGCTCGCCCGAGCGCAGCGCCAGGTGCACCGCGAACTCTCCGACCACGGTCTTGCCGGCGCCGGTCGGCGCACAGACCAGGACCCCACTGCCGCGCTCCAGCACCTCGCAGGCCTCGCGCTGGAAATCGTCGAGGTCGAAGCCCACGTCGAGCATGAATTCCTCGAGGGCCGGGTAGGTGGCGACCCGCGCCGCCCGCCGTCGTGAAGCCGCATATCTCTCGGCGGGACTAGTCATGACCACAAGGCTAGTTCGTGCGTATGACAAAACGCATCACCGGTCGCGAAGCGACGCTCACGGCAGCACGGCATAGGGCCGCGAAGGCCGCCGCGGCCGGTCGGTAAGGTGCACGGCGTGCCGGTTGCCTCCGATCCCCCCTCCCGTCCGGTGCGGCCCGTCGAGGCCGTCCTCTTCGACTTCCACGGCACACTCGCCCAAGTCGAAGACCCGCTGAGCTGGGTGGTCGCCGCGGCCGCCGCGTGCGGGGCGGAACTGGACCGGGGCAAGGCGACGATCCTCGCCGACCGCCTGACGACCGCCGGCCGGGCCGGTGGCCCGCTCCCCCACCGGGTTCCGCCGCACCTGGCCGAGCACTGGGCCGACCGGGATCTGTACCCGCACAGCCACCGGGCCGCGTACACCGGGCTCGCCGCGACCGTGAACACCGATGTGGAGGGCCTGGCCGACGCCCTCTACGAACGACTGCTGATCCCGGACGGCTGGCTGCCGTACCCGGACACCGAACCCACGCTCCGCAAACTCCACGAGGCCGGAGTGAAGGTGGCGGTGGTCAGCAACATCGCGTTCGACATCCGGCCGCTGTTCGCGGCGTGGGGCCTGGACTGCCTCGTCGACGGTTACGCGCTCAGTTACGAGGTCGGGCGGATCAAACCCGACCCGATGATCTTCTACCGGGCGTGCGGCCTGCTCGGCGTCGACCCGGAGCGGGCCCTCATGGTCGGCGACACCCCGGCCGACGCGGGCGCCGTCAACGCGGGCCTCGCCGCGCTGGTGCTGCCCGCCGCCGACCCGGGCAAACCGAACGGGCTGTCCGCGGTGCTGTCGCTGGCCCTCGGGCCCGGTCAGGCGTAACGGTCCAGGATCGTCCCGCGGCGGCCCTTGCGCGCCGAAGCCTCGGCGACCGCGGCCGGCGACTCGGCCTGCGGGTTCACCGCCGCGTCGGCGATCGCCTTGAACGCGTCCTTGGCGCCACCGAACAGCGAGGTCGCGCGGGCGGTCATCGAGGTGACGTTGCTGCCGATCGAGTTCGTCATGCCCTACCGTTCGCCCCCGGCCACGAGAATCTGACCCGGTGGTCACCGGAGCAACCGGACCGCACCCGGCACACAGCTCACCTCGACCGGCAGGGGGCCGAGACGCTCGCCGTCGGCGTACCCGATGATGCCCTCCGCCTCGATCCGCACCTCGCGGGCCCGCAAGACGGTGACCCGTGGATCGGTGACGTGGGTGCCGTTGCGCAGCCGCGGCTTCAGCCGCGTGATCGTGGCCCGGCCGAGCGTGGTCGCGAAGATGACGTCGAGCTGCCCGTCCGCCGGATCCGCGTCCGGCACGATCCGCAGACCGCCGCCGTAGCTCGGGCAGTTGCCGACCGCGACGATCTCACCCCGGAAGTGGTGCACCTCGCCGTCCGCGTACAGCGTGTAGTCGCGGGCCCGCAGCCGTGCCAGCTCCAGGACGATCGCCAGGTCGTAGCGGCGCGGCCCGGACGGCCGGCGCATCCGGTTCGCCCGCTCGTTCACCAGCGCGTCGAACCCGGCGGCCAGGACCGCACAGAACCATCGCCGCTCCCCGCGGGCGTCACAGGCCCGGGCCAGATCGAACCGGTGGTCCCGCCGATCACGCAGGGCCGCGCCGATCGCCTCCGCGGCCTTCAGAGGCTCATGGGGTACGCCCACCGCGCTCGCGAAATCGTTGCCCGTCCCGGCCGGCACCACCCCGAAGCCGACCGGCCGCCCGGCCACCGCCTGCAGGGCCCGGTGCACCGTGCCGTCGCCGCCGACCGCCACCACGGCCACGGCCCCGTCATCGACCGCACGCTGGCAGGCCAGCTCGGCCTCGGCGCTGCCGCCCGCCTCCAGCAACCGCACGGGGTGCCCGGCCGTCCCGAGAGCCTGCAACACCCCCGGAAGCAGACCGCGGTACCGGCCGCGCCCCGCCGAGGGATTGGCCAGCACCGCGATGAAGTCGCTCGTCACAGCCGCGAACGTTATACCCGCGGCGGCGATCCGGCGAGGATCAGGTCATGTCGTCGAAACGCCGCTCGATCGGCATCGGTTTCTCCACCGGCGTCGGTCCGTCGATGGCGGTGGGCGCCTCGATCGGGTCGGAGGCGCCGACCGGCACGCGGTCCTCGGCCAGCGGGGAGATCGCGTCGTCGTCGAGCCCGGCGTAGATCTCCTTGCCACGGCCCGTGCGCTTGTCGTTGAGGAACGCCACGCCGACGGCGATGAAGTAGAGCAGCGACAGGCAGGCGGCCAGCAGCGTCATGCCGAACGGGCCGGGGTCGGGGGTGGCGATCGCGGCGAACGCGAACGACAGGAAGACCACGGTCCGCCACCAACTGAGCAGCCGCCGGGCACTGACCACGCCGGTGAAGTTCAGCATGAGCAGGACCAGCGGGAACTCGAAAGCCGCACCGAAGATCATGATCATGCTGGTGATGAAGCCGGTGTACATCGTGATCTCGAGCTGCGTCGTCTCACCGATGACGCCGGCCGTCATGATGAATTCGAGGCTGTGCTGCACCACGAAGTAGGCCAGCGTCGCGCCGCCGATGAACAGGGGTGCGGCGATCGCGACGAACACATACGCCCATTTGCGCTCGTGCCGGTGCAGGCCGGGCGCGATGAACGCCCACAGCTGGTAGAGCCAGACCGGCGCCCCGATGATCAGGCCCAGCCAGAGCGCGATCTTCAGCTTCAGGACCAGCTGGTCGGTCGCGCCCAGCGTGAGGAAGTTGCACTTGCCCTGGCCGACCTGCCCCAGCGTCCACGACGTGTCGAGACCGCAGTAGGGCGCTGCCAGCAGGTCGAAGGCCCTGTCGGAGAGGATGAAACCGACGATCAGGCCGGCCACGATGCCGAGGGACGCGTAGAACAGCCGGTTCCGCAGCTCCCGGACGTGCTCGATGAGCGTCATGGAGCCGTCAGCGGCCTGCTGGAACTTGCTGGGTCCCTTTTTCTTCCGCAGGCTCAGTGCCATCGGCCCGGGTCAGCGGTCGTTGGTGCGCTGCACCGGGTCCACATAAGGCTGAGCGGGCGGCTGCTGGTAGCCGGCCGGCGGAGGCGCCTGCTGGTAGCCCTGCGGCTGGTACGGCTGCTGCACCTCACCCTGCAAGGGGGTGCGGCTGTGCTGTGGCTCCGCCTTCTCCGCGACGTTGTTGTCGTCGTCGACGAGGCCCTTGGTCTCCGCCTTGATGATCCGCAGCGAACGGCCCAGCGACCGCGCGGCATCAGGCAGTCGCTTCGCGCCGAAGAGCAGGACCAGCACAACAACGAGAACAATGATGTGCCATGGCTTGAGGGCGCCCATGGGAGACTCCAGTCGGTCGGATCAGCTTGCGGGGTCCATCGTACGTGTGGATCCTCGAGATGTTGCCCTCCGGATCCTGCCGGTTTCTTATGATCTTTGGAAGCCCGGGGCAACAGCGGGACAACCCAATCTACCTGCGGCCCAGCCCGGCCTGAATCTGCGCCACCTGGCCCTGAGCCTGCTCCGCCCGCTCCTGCAGGGCCGCCATCGTCGCCTCCAGGCGCTCCGCTCCGGCCTGGAGAGCCAGCGCCTGCTCCTGGCGGTGCTGGAGCCGCCGGGCGGCCCGCTGGAGGTCGAACAGCCGCCCCCGCAGCCTCATCGCGACGGCGATCATGACGAGCAGCGCGACCGCCACCACGGCGATCCAGACCCACATCAGCACGCCGCCACCCTATCGGCCCGGCACCGGGTCCGCAGCGAGGCCGTGCGGCGCGGCGTACTGGTCGAGGGCGGTCGCGGCCTGCGCGCGGATCCGGTCCAGCAACTCGGGCGGGCCCAGCACGGTGACGTCGCGGCCCTGGCCGGCCAGGAACCGCTGGGCCCAGCCGAGATCGGTGACCCGCATCGTGACCAGCCACTCCGGGCCCTCCCGGACAACCTGCTCGACCGGGTAGTACTCGGTGATCCACCGGCCGGCGCGGCCGACCCGCAGGGTGACCAGCGGCAACTCCGGGCCGGGATGGAAGACACCGCCGGTGACGTCGTGCGGCACCGCCCCGACCGGCGGCGCGGACGGCTCGTCCAGCTCGGCGAACGCGTCGATCCGGTCGATCCGGAAGAGCCGGGTCGCCTCGGCCCGGCGGCACCACGCCTCCAGGTAGTTGAAGCCGCCGACCATCAGCATCCGCATCGGGTCGACCACCCGATCGGTGGTCTCGTCCCGCGACGGCGTGTAGTAGGTGAGCCGCAGCGCGTTCCCGGACTCCACCGCGGCCCGGACCTTTGCGAGCCTCTCCTGGTTGGCCGGCAACCGGACCGCCACCGGGGCGTCGGCCAGGTCACCCGCCGCGTTCTCGATCTTGGCGAGGGCCCGCTCGATCGCGTCCCGGGTGCTGATGCCCGGTGTCTCGGCGAGCATCCGCAGCGCCACCACCAGGGCGAGGGCCTCGTCCGGGTTGAGCCGCAGCGGCTTGTCCATGCCGGCGTCGTGGCTGATCGTCACGTGGTCGCCGTCGATCGCCATGTCGATCAGGTCGCCGGGACCGTAACCGGGCAGCCCGCACACCCAGAGCAGCTCCAGGTCCTCGCGCAACTGCTTGTCGGTGACGCCCAGATCGGCGGCCGCCTCGGAGATCAGGATGCCGGGCCGGGCCAGCAGGTACGGCACCAGGTTGAGCAGCCGCCCCAGCCGGTCGGCGCTGGGCGTCCGCGCGCTCACGCCGTCACCTCCGCTTCGCTGCGGCGCCGCCATGAGTACAACCCTGAGCCGACCGATTCGCTCGCAAGCTCGCTCATGCCGTCACCTCCGCTTCGCTGCGGCGCCGCCATGAGTACAACCCTGAGCCAACCGATTCGCTCGCAAGCTCGCTCACGCCGTCACCTCCGCTTCGCTCCGGCGCCGCCATGAGTACAACCCTGAGCCGACCGATTCGCTCGCAAGCTCGCTCATGCCGTCACCGCCGGGGTCTCGTGCCGGGTGATCATTTCCTTGAGGTGCTGGATGACGGCGTCGCGCAACTCGGGCGGGCCGTCGGCGCGGACATCCGGCCCGTACCCCGCGATCCGGGAGGCCAGCCACTCCACGTCCCCGTAGCTGATGGTCAGCCGGTCGCCGTCCGGTCCGGGCGTAACCTCGGCGGCCAGCCGGCGCAGACCGGTGGCCCGGCCGGGGCGGACCGTCACGGTGGCCCGCCCGGTGCGCGCGATCGGGCCGGACGAGCGTGCCACGTGGCTGATCAGGTCGGCGCCGGCGGGCGGCTCGAACACGCCCGGACGGCCGGTGGCCTTCACCTCGCCGACGATGCGGGAGAGCCGGAAGCAGCGGGTGGCGGCCCGGTCGCGGTCGTGGCCCACCACATACCACCGGCCACGCCAGCAGACCACGCCCCACGGCTCCAGGCGACGGGTGCTGGGCTCGTCGACCTCGGGCACCCGGTACTTGAAGGTGACCGCGCGGCGCTCCCGGGCGGCCGAGGTGAGTGGCCCGAACGACGGGTCGACGGTCACCACCGGCTCCACCCCGAGGGTGGCCTGCGGATCCACCTCGACCCCGGCGGCCCGTAGCTTGGCCAGCCCGGACGATGCGGCGGCGGCCAGCCCGGCGTGCTGCCACAGCCGGGCCGCGATGCCGACAGCGGCCGCCTCGTCCGGTTCGAGCAGGATGTCGGGCAGGGCGTACTCCCGCTGGGCGATCCGGTAGCCGGGCTCCTGGTCGAAGATGCTCGCCGTGCCGGTCTCCAGGGGCACACCCAGCTCACGCAGCTCGGCCTTGTCCCGCTCGAACTTGCGCTGGAACGCCTCGTGGTCACGTGGGTCGGACGGATCGTGCTCGTAACCGGGCACGGTCAGGGCGATCTGCGCGGCGGTCAGGAACCGACGCGTCGACAGGAGGCAGATGACCAGGTTCACCAGGCGCTCGGTACGAGTGCGCGACACGAATGGCAACGCTAGCAGCCCGCCCGGGAAGACTCTCAGCCGTCACTGCCACGGGGGAACCTTGTAGGGTTCGCCGCATGGTGCGATGGCGGTCCGGGACGGTCCGGACGGTGCGACGGAGCTGGCACGGGGCCGTCGAGCTGGACGTGACGACCGGCGACGGCCCGGTCCGCGCCCTCGCCTACCCCGATCTGGTCGGCGTCCCACAGCCCGGCGACCGGGTGCTGCTCAACGTCGGCGCCCTGGTGATGGGCCTCGGCACCGGGGGGTACGCACTGGTCGTCGCCCTGCCCGACCGGCTGCCCGCGGATCCGGCCGGCGACGGCGCCACCCGCGACCACGGGCACCTCGTCAAGGCCCGCTACACCCCGTTGCAGCCGATCCTGCTCGGCGTCGACGAGGAGGCCTCGCCGTACCGGGAGGTGATGGCCGCCGCCGAGTCGATCGACGCGATGCCGGTGGTCCTCGCCGACCTGCACTCCGCGCTGCCCGCGATCCTGGCCGGCGTCCACGCCGACCGTCCGCAAGCCCGGGTGGCCTATCTGATGACCGACGGCGGGGCCCTGCCGGCCTGGTTCTCCCGCACCCTCGACGGGCTGCGCGGGCATCTCGCCGGGACGGTCACCACCGGCCAGGCGTTCGGCGGCGACCTGGAGGCGAGCACCGTGCACACCGGTCTGCTCGCCGCCCGGCACGTGCTGCGCGCCGACGTGACGATCGTCGCCCAGGGACCCGGCAACCTCGGCACCGGCACCACGTGGGGATTCTCCGGGGTGGCGCTGGGCGAGGCGGTCAACGCGGTCGCGGTGCTGGGCGGGCGGCCGGTCGGCTCGCTACGGATCTCCGACGGCGACGGCCGCGAGCGGCACCGCGGGGTGTCGCATCACAGCCTCACGGCGTACGGGAGAGTCGCCCTGGCGCCCGCCGACCTGCCGGTGCCGGACGGCCTGGACCCCGCGCTGGCCGCCGAGGTCGATGCCGCGCTCGCCCCGCTGAGCGGGCGGCACCGCCTGGTCCGCGTCGCCACCGCCGGGCTGGACGCGGCGCTGCGGGCCTGCCCGGTTCCGCTCTCCACGATGGGCCGCAAGCTGGATCAGGATTACGGCTACTTCCTGGCCGCGGCCGCCGCCGGCCGGCACGCGGCGACGTTGCTGACCTGACCGGCGGTCTTTGAGGTCTCCACCCACGTTTCCGGCACGCCTCTCGCGTTTCCCGTGAGTCTCTCGCCGCTGCCCCACGCGCCGTGCGCGGCCTCGGTGCTTTCCAGGGCTCGGCCGCCCGAGGGGGTCACCCTTTCCGGCCCGGCTCGCTCCTTCCCCGGTACGGGGGCCGAAACTGTCATATGCGGCCGATAGCCTCCCGTCATGTCGAGCGGATGTCTCGCCCTCGCCCGGCGCCGCCCGGAGCGCTGACACGGAAGGAGTCGCCACCCATGTCCTCCCCGGCCGTCGACCGGCTGCACGCCGCGGTCAGTGACGCCACCCGGGCGTTCGGGGCGGAGGATCCACGCACGCTCGACGCCCGCCTGGCGCTCGGCCTGGGCTTCCGCGAGCGCGAGCGGGATCACGACGCCTACGCTGAGCTGACCGCGGTGGCTCAGGCGCGGGCACGGGTCCTCGGCCCCGATCATCCGGACACCTTCACGGCCCGGCACGAGGCCGCCCTGTCCCGCTACCACCTGCATCTGCTTCAGGAGGAGCCGGAGCCGGAGGCGCTGCCCGAGGCGATCCGGCAGATGGAGGCGGTGACCGCCGACCGGGAGCGGGTGCTCGGCTGGGCGCACCCCGACACGCTGGACGGCGCCATGAATCTCGGCGCCGCCTACGGGGCGGCCGGCCGGCACGCCGAGGCCGAGGCCCTGGAGTCGCGGATACTGCCGGGCTGGGAGCGGGTGGTCGCCGACCACGAGCGGGCCCTCGGTCCCGACCACTTGGAGACCCAGTTTCGGCGCCGCCGTCTGGCCTGGGAGCTCGACTGCCGTGGCCGCCGCGACGAGTCTCTCGCCCTGCGGCTAGAGGTGCGTGCCGCTCTCGGCCGGATCGTCGCCGACCGCACGGCGCGGCTGGGCCCGGTCCATCCCGGCACCGTCGAGGCCCGCATCGAGCACGCGCTGGCCCATGGTTGGACCGGTTACCCCGATGACGAGCTCCGGCTGAACCGCGAGCTGGTCGCCGACCACGAGCGCATCCTGGGGCCCTCGCATCCACGCACCCTGCGTGCGCTGGCCGAATTCGCCCGGACCCATCACACGCTGCCCGAGGCGGGCGACCTGGCTGTCCGGATCATCCACGAGGTGGCGGCCGCCGGCGACGAAGACGTCCTCAGCACGGTGCGAAACGCCCTGATCCTGAGCCTGGGCGCCACTGACCGCCGCGACGAGGTGACCGCTCTGATCGCCCGCTACCCACCGCCGGGCGGCGAAGACGACCGCTGCTGACGCCACCCCGCCCGGGGATGGGCGCAACCACTCACGCACGTCGCACGGTGGGGCTCGCGGTTTGGACGCGCCAGCGGCCAGTGAGACCCGCCGTGCCCTCGGCGGGAGCGACGGTCTGTACCCACCACCCCGCTACGATCTCCTGATCTTGATTTTGATCTCAGGAGGTGACGATCAGGTACGCCCAGCCGGCCAGCAGCAGGGCGAGAATCGCGGCGAGCCACCAGGTGGGGATGCGGTGGTTGCCGGCGCGGTCCCGCTGGATGTCGCGGTAGATCCTCTCGCGGCGGCGTTCGGCGCGCCGGAAGCGGACCTCGCTCTCCGAGCGCTCGGACGGTTCAGACTGGCCGGGCGATGTCATGGCCCGGCCAGCCTAGCCCGCGGTCGTCACATGCTGGCGATCAGGCGCTCCACCCGCTCGTCGTAGGCGCGGAACGGGTCCTTGCAGAGGACCGTGCGCTGCGCCTGGTCGTTGAGCTTGAGGTGCACCCAGTCGACGGTGAAGTCGCGCCGCTTCTCCTGGGCGTGCCTGATGAACTCGCCGCGCAGGCGTGCCCGGGTGGTCTGCGGCGGCGTCTCCTTGGCCTCGAAGATCTGCAGGTCGTTGGCGATCCGGTCGACCTGCTTGCGCTTCTCCATGAGCGCGTAGAGGCCACGGCCCCGGCGCACGTCGTGGTAGGCCAGGTCGAGTTGCGCGATCCGCGGGTGCGACATCGGGATCTCGTGTTTGGCCTGGTAGCGCTCGATCAGCTTGTACTTCGAGACCCAGTCGATCTCGCGGGAGACCGGGTCGAGGTCGCCGCTCTCGATCGCGTTGAGGACGCGGCCCCACAGCTCGACGACGCGTTTGGCGACCGGGTCGCCGCCGCGGCGCTCGACGAACTCGGTGGCCTTCGCCAGGTACTCCTGCTGGATCTCCAGCGCGGAGACCTCCTTGTTGTTGGCCAGGCGGATCTTGCGGCGGCCGGTGATGTCGTGGCTGACCTCGCGGATGGCCCGGATCGGGTTCTCCAGGGTGAGGTCGCGCATCACCACACCGGCCTCGATCATGCGGAGCACGATGTCGGCGCTGCCCACCTTGAGCAGCGTGGTGACCTCGTTCATGTTGGAGTCGCCGACGATCACGTGGAGGCGGCGGTAACGCTCGGCGTCCGCGTGCGGCTCGTCGCGGGTGTTGATGATCGGGCGGGATCGGGTGGTGGCGCTGGAGACGCCCTCCCAGATGTGCTCGGCCCGCTGGGACAGGCAGAACACCGCGCCGCGCGGGGTCTGCAGGACCTTTCCGGCGCCGCAGATGAGCTGGCGTGTCACCAGGAACGGGATGAGCACGTCGGCGAGCCTGCCGAACTCTCCGTGCCGGCTGACCAGGTAGTTCTCGTGGCAGCCGTACGAGTTGCCGGCGGAGTCGGTGTTGTTCTTGAAGAGGTAGATCTCCCCCGCGATGCCCTCGTCGTGCAGGCGCTTCTCCGCGTCGACGAGCAGGCCTTCCAGGATCCGCTCGCCGGCCCGGTCGTGGGCGACCAGGTCGGTGACGGAGTCGCACTCGGGGGTCGCGTACTCAGGGTGGGAACCGACATCGAGGTAGAGGCGTGCACCGTTGCGGAGGAACACGTTGCTGCTGCGTCCCCAGGACACCACTCGGCGGAACAGGTAGCGGGCCACCTCGTCCGGAGACAGCCGCCGCTGCCCCCGATAGGTGCACGTGACTCCGTACTCGGTCTCGAGGCCGAAAATTCGCCGTTCCATGTCAGAACACTACCGGCCTGAACCGGGTCAGCGGCACCCACAACCGACCCTTTCCATGATTGCGGGGCGTGACCCACACGACCACGCCCCGCGACCATCGACTGAACCTACTTCTCGGTGTCCTCCGAGGCGGCCGACTCGGTCGGCTTGCCCTCGGCCGGCGCGGGCGGGGCCGCGTCGACGTCGCCGAGCTCCGCCTCCGGCACCGACTCGTGCCCGAGCAGGGTCGTCAGCGCCGGCCCGGCCATGCGCCGGAACGCCCGGCCCGGCCGCCGCCGGTCCAGAACGGCCACCTCGAGCTGTTTCGGCGTCAGGGTGCGGGCCTGGCCGTTCTCCCCGCCGACGCTGCCCAGCGCCTCGGCGGCCAGGGACAGGGCCACGGTCAGCTCGGCCGCCGGGTCGTGCCGCTCGCGCAGCACGTTGCCGATGGCCTCGGCCTGGCCACCCATCGCCATGAACCCGGGCTCGTCCATCACCGAGCCGTCGTAGGTGATCCGGTAAAGCTCGTCGGCCGCGGGCGTCGCGCCGACCTGCGCCACGCAGATCTCCACCTCGTACGGCTTCTGCGTCTCGGAGAAGATGGCGCCGAGGGTCTGCGTGTACGTGTTGGCGAGCGCCCGGGCCGTCACGTCACGCCGGTCGTAGCTCAGCCCGACCATGTCGGCCATCCGGACGCCACCCCGCCGCAGCGCCTCGAACTCGTTGTACCGGCCCACGGCGGCGAACGCGATCTTGTCGTAGATCTCGCTGATCTTGCGCAGGGTGGTGATGTTCTCGGCGACCAGCAGGATGCCGCCCTCGTACGTGAGCACCACGGCCGACCGGCCGCGGGCGATGCCCTTGCGGGCGTACTCCGAGCGGTCCCGCTGAACCTGCTCGGGTGACGCGTAGAACTGCATTGCCACGGGTGGCTACCTCTCTTTCTGCGAAAAGTGCGGGTCAGCCGCCCGGGTTCTCCATGCGGCCCGCGACGACCCGCTCGGCCACCGTGGTGATCTCCTCGTCGCTGAGACGGTGGGTGCCGGACGCCGTCGCGGTCATCACCACCGGGTAGATCTTCCGGGTCACGTCCGGACCGCCGGTCGCGGTGTCGTCGTCCGCCGCGTCGTAGAGCGCCTCGACCGCCAGGTTGATCGCGTCGCCGGTGCTCAGGCCCGCCCGGTAGCGCTTCTTGAGCGCCGACTTCGCGAACAGCGAGCCGGAGCCGATCGCCTCGTAGCCGGTCTCCTCGTAGAGGCCGCCGGCCACGTCGAAGCTGAAGATCCGCCCGGCCCGGGACGGGTCCGACGGGGACAGGTCGAAGCCCGCGAACAGCGGGACCACGGCCAGGCCCTGCATCGCCGCGCCGAGGTTGCCGCGCACCATGGACGCCAGACGGTTCGCCTTGCCGTCCAGCGAGAGCATGGCGCCCTCGATCTTCTCGTAGTGCTCGAGCTCCACCTGGAACAGGCGGATCAGCTCGATGCCGATGCCGGCCGTCCCGGCGATGCCGATCAGCGAATACGCGTCAGCGGGGTGGACCTTCCTGATGTCCCGGCTGGCGATGAGGTTGCCCATGGTCGCCCGGCGGTCGCCGGCCATCACCACGCCGTCGGCCGTCGCGATGGCGACGATCGTGGTGCCGTGCGGCGCGATGTCCGCGGACAGACCCGGCGGCAGCGGCCGTCGGCCCGGTAGCAGTTCCGGGGCGGCGTGGCTCAGGAACTGCGTGAAGGAGGACGTCGAAGTGCTGGTGAAGAAATCCGGTAGACGTCCGGATGGATCAAAGCCCGTCGCCACGTGGTTCCTTTCAAGTACGTGCAGTTGAGGCACAATATCCCGCCGAAGCGTGCGAGTGCGATCAACGCCATCGACAAGTCTTGGGAAATGCCGGACGCCGCCGAAACGGCGGCGTCCGATCACCTACAAACGGGCAAAGCGGTCACTGACCGCCTTTTTGGACGTATCCCCGCACGAACTCTTCGGCGTTCTCCTCCAGGACGGAGTCGATCTCGTCCAGGAGATCGTCGACGTCCTCGGTGATCTCGGCGTGCCGCTCGGCGACCTCGGGATTGGCCTCGACGGTGACGTCCTCGATCTCCTGGTCGCTGCGGCCCTTCCCGCTCTGCGACTGACCACCTGTGTCTCGGGTTGCCATGGATGTCCCCCTTCTGAAGCCACCCGAAGTCCTGCACCATCGGGTTGGAAAAAACCTACCTCGCGCCTATGACGAAAAGGGCCCGCCGGAACGGGTGTTTTATCACCGGCTCGTGATCACCTCGAGCAGATCCTTGGCGCTCTCGCACGTGTCGAAGAGCTGACCGACATGCTTCTTGGTGCCCCGCTCCGGCTCCATCATCGGCACCCGCACCAGCGATTCCCGGCCGACGTCGAAGATGACCGAGTCCCAGCTGGCGGCGACCACCTCGGAGGCGTACTGCGCGAGGCAGCGGCCCCGGAAGTAGGCCCGGGTGTCCTCCGGCGGCTCGTACATCGCGCGCTGCGTGTCGTCCGGGTCGAGCAGGGTCTTCATCGACCCCCGGGCCACCAGCCGGTGGTAGAGCCCCTTCTCCGGGCGCACGTCGGAGTACTGCAGGTCGACGAGCTGGAGCTTGTGCGAGGACCAGCCGAGGCTCTCCCGCTCCCGGTAACCCTCCAGCAGCCGCAGCTTCGCCACCCAGTCCAGGCTGTCCGAGCACAGCATCGGGTCCCGGCCCAGCTTGTCCAGCACGTCCTCCCAGCGGTCCAGGACGTCGGAGGTCTGCTCGTCGGCGTCCGTGCCGTACCGCTCGTCGACGAACTGGCGGGCCCGCTCGTAGTAGGCCCACTGCAGGTCCAGCGCGGTGAGCCGGCGGCCGTCGCGCAGCCGCATCAGGTGCTTGAGCGCCGGGTCGTGGCTGACCGCCTTGAGCTCGGAGACCGGGTCCGCGATGCCCAGCTCGCCGGTGAACACCTTCTCCTCGATCATGTTGAGCACCAGGGCGGTGGTGCCCACCTTGAGGTAGGTGGAGATCTCCGAGAGGTTGGCGTCGCCGATGATCACGTGCAGCCGCCGGTACTTGTCGGCGTCGGCGTGCGGCTCGTCCCGCGTGTTGATGATCGGCCGCTTCAGGGTCGTCTCCAGACCCACCTCGACCTCGAAGAAGTCGGCGCGGGAAGAGATCTGGAAGCCGGCGCCGCTGCCGTCCTGGCCGATGCCGACCCGGCCGGCGCCGCAGAAGATCTGCCGGGTCACGAAGAACGGCGTCAGGTGGGCGACGATGTCGGCGAACGCGGTCTGCCGCCGCATCAGATAGTTCTCGTGGGCGCCGTACGAGGCGCCTTTGTTGTCGGTGTTGTTCTTGTAGAGCTGGATCCGGTGGGTACCCGGAATGGTGGCGGCCCGCCGCGACGCCTCGGCCATCACCCGCTCACCCGCTTTGTCCCACTTCACCACGTCGAGGGGGTTGGTCACCTCGGGCGTGCTGTACTCCGGGTGGGCATGGTCGACGTAGAGTCGGGCGCCGTTGGTCAGTATCACGTTGGCCAGGCCGAGGTCCTCGTCGGCGAGCGCCTCGGCGGCGTCGTAGGCCGCTCCCGAATAGGTGAACCCGCGGGCGTCGCGCAGTGGCGACTCCTCCTCGTAGTCCCAGCGGGCACGGCCGTTGCGGTTGAGCTCCGGCCGGGCGCCGTAGGCGTTGACCACCTGGGAGGACGTGACCATCGGATTGGCGCCGGGCTGGCCGGGCACCGAGATGCCGTACTCGACCTCGGTGCCCATAATCCGTCGAACGCTCATGCGACCACCCTGTTCTTTAGGACCGCGCTGTCCGCCACGAAGCCAAGCCTGCTCATGCATCGAGCCTAGACGCTCTCACGGCGCTTTCCGAAGCTGCCCGTGCGCGCGTCCGTACCTTGCGTGGCGATGTTGATCACCGGGACCCGCCGGGCGAGCGCCCGGGCGGGCCGCTCGACAAAGCGATGACCTGCCCAGGCCGCGCCGAGAGCGCCCACCGTGAACACCGCCGCGATGACCGGCGGCCGTTCGGACAGGCGCAGAGCCACCGCGAGCACCGGCACATGGAGCAGATAGAGCGAATAGCTGACCCCACCCAGCCACACCAGGGCACCCGGAACCCGGCGGCGCCGCAGCAGGAACGCGCCCGCGAATGTGGCGGCGACAGCGACCGCGACCACCGGCGACACCTGCCCCGCCACCCCCGCGGCGACCAGGGCGAGCACCGCGGCCGCCGGAAACCTGCCCAGCTGACCGTGCTGGGCGCGGTGGACCACCGTGCCGGCGAACATGACCGCCAGCATCTGCGTGGCCTGCCCGGACGACGCGCTGGTCACCTGGTCGGTGGCATGACCGTTGAACAGCGGCAGGGCGACGGCGCCGATGCCGGCCACCCCGGCGGCCACCGTTCCCGCCCGCCGGCCGGCCCGGTACGCGCAGAGCCCGCCCACCAGGAGCACCAGGACCGCGACCGCGGTGATCCGGCGGTGCGCGGCCGTCGCACCGAACAGGGCGTCCGGCAGGCCGGCCACCGCCACGACGGTGAGCCCCGCCGCCCACCAGGCGCTGTCCCGGTGCCGTCGCCAGGCGAAGAGCCCGGCCACCACCAGATAGAAGACCATCTCGAAGGAGAGCGTCCAGAACGGGCGGAGCACGCCACGGGTGCCGATCAGGTCCTGCAGCATGGTCACGTGCCCGAGGACGCTCGCCGTCGTCTCCGCGGCCAACTGGCCGGGCATGCGCATGATCCCGGCCGCGCCGAGTCCCAGCGTGATCAGCACGGCGAACAGGTAGGCCGGGTAGATTCGCAGCAGCCGTCCGGCCCAGTACCGGCGCAGATCACCGTGCCGCTCCAGCGACATCGGGATCACATAGCCGCTGACCAGGAAGAACAGCAGCACACCGTACTTACCCAGATCGATGACGTCGAAGATCTTCAGATGCAGATCCCGGCCCAGGACGACGGGGCTGAGGTGGAACAGGGCGACGACAGCCGCGGCCCAGCCACGAAGGGCGTCGAGCCACGCGAGGCGGGTTACGGTCACACCGGTTGAACGAGCCCGGGTCCGGCGAGGATCGCGAACACGGCGAAACCGCGCAAGGCGGGCCGGTGAATCTGCCGTGCCGGAGCCGTCGGGAACCTGTGGAACAGAAAGCAGACGGGCGCGGGAGGCTCGCTCCCGCGCCCGTCTGTTGCGCTACGGCTACAGGTACTGGCCGGTGTTGCTCGCGGTCTCGATGGACCGGCCGGCCTCGGCGCCCTTGCCACCGGAGACGAGCGTACGGATGTAGACGATCCGCTCGCCCTTCTTGCCGGAGATACGGGCCCAGTCGTCCGGGTTCGTGGTGTTCGGCAGGTCCTCGTTCTCCCGGAACTCGTCGACGCAGCTGTCGAGCAGGTGCTGCAGCCGGAGACCCTTCTTGCCGGAGGTGAGGAACTCCTTGATCGCCATCTTCTTGCCGCGGTCGACGATGTTCTGGATCATCGCGCCGGAGTTGAAGTCCTTGAAGTACAGGACCTCCTTGTCACCGTTGGCGTAGGTGACCTCCAGGAAGCGGTTCTCCTCCGTCTCCGTGTACATCCGCAGGACGACCGCCTCGATCATCGCGGCCACCGTGGCGTCCCGGTTGCCGCCGTGCTCGGCGAGGTCGTCGGAGCTGAGCGGCAGGTCGGCCAGGATGTACTTGGCGAAGATGTCCTTCGCCGCCTCCGCGTCCGGGCGCTCGATCTTGATCTTCACGTCGAGACGGCCGGGGCGCAGGATCGCCGGGTCGATCATGTCTTCCCGGTTGGAGGCGCCGATGACGATCACGTTCTCCAGGCCCTCGACACCGTCGATCTCGCTGAGCAGCTGGGGAACGATCGTGTTCTCCACGTCGCTGGAGACACCCGAGCCACGGGTCCGGAAGATCGAGTCCATCTCGTCGAAGAACACGATCACCGGGGTGCCCTCGCCGGCCTTCTCACGAGCCCGCTGGAAGACCAGGCGGATGTGCCGCTCGGTCTCACCCACGTACTTGTTGAGCAGCTCCGGGCCCTTGATGTTGAGGAAGTAGCTGGTGTGCTTCTCCTCGCCACGCCGCTCGGCGATCTTCTTGGCCAGCGAGTTGGCCACCGCCTTGGCGATCAGGGTCTTGCCGCAGCCGGGCGGGCCGTAGAGCAGGATCCCCTTGGGCGGGCGCAGCTGGTGCTCCCGGAACAGGTCGGCGTGCAGGAACGGAAGCTCCACCGCGTCGCGAATCTGCTCGATCTGCGAGTGCAGGCCGCCGATGTCGCCGTAGTCGACGTCCGGGACCTCCTCCAGGACGAGCTCCTCGACCTCGCTCTTCGGGATCCGCTCGTAGGCATACGCCGAGCGCGGCTCGATCATGAGCGAGTCGCCCGCGCGCAGCTTGGCGATCTCGAGCGAGTCGGCGAGGAAGACGATGCGCTCCTCGTCGGCGTGCGAGACCACCAGCGCCCGGTCGGAGAGACCGCCGGACGGGTTGTCCAGCACCTCCTTGAGCAGGACCACCTCGCCGGTGCGCTCGAACCCGAACGCGTCAACGACGTTGAGAGCGTCGTTCAGCAGGACTTCCTGACCCCGCTGGAGCTCCTCGACGGCCAATGACGGCGAAACCGCCACCCGGAGCTTGCGCCCGCCGGTGAACACGTCCACCGTGCCGTCCTCGTGGGCCGACAGGAAAACGCCGTAGCCGCTGGGCGGCTGGGCGAGCCGGTCAATCTCTTCCTTGAGAGTGACGATCTGGGCCCTGGCTTCCTTGAGGGTCGCCACGAGCCGCTCGTTGTTCTCGGTCACTCGGGCCAGCTGCGCCTGCGTTGCCGCGAGCCGTTCCTCGAGCTGCCGGACGTGTCGGGGGCTCTCCGTCAACTTCCGCCGGACCAGAGCGAGTTCCTCTTGCAGAAACGCGACCTGACTGGAGAGATCGTTGACTTCCTTCTCCGCTCGCGCGGCGCGGGAGTCCGCTTCGTCGCTACGTGCCACGTCCCACCTCCCCGGGGGGCTCGAACGTCTTGGGTTAACACTAACCGTTGCGAAGCGGTTTTCGACCCATGCAACACCCTCGTCACCGACTCTTGATCGATTGGTGCGACCGCGCCTGAGCCGGTCGGACAGACTTCGGGTACCGTCAGGCCCCACCGGTTGTGGGAGGTAGTGGTGTCCGCTGACACTGATGAGCTGCGAGTCTGGATCGATCAGGACTTGTGCACCGGTGACGGGCTCTGCGCGCAGTACGCCCCGGAGGTCTTCGAACTGGACATCGACGGCCTGGCCTATGTGAAAGACCACTCGGGCGAGTTGCGTCAGGAGCAGGGTGCCCGGGTCGGGGTGCCCAGGGGCCTGTCGCTGGAGGTCATCGACTCGGCGAAGGAGTGCCCCGGCGACTGCATCCACGTGGTGCGGGCGTCCGACGGCGTGGCCGTGGCCGGTCCCGACGCCACGTGAGTGAACGTGAGTGACCCTCAGAGGGTGGGGCGCCCGACCAGGGACGCCACCACCCGGGAGAACTCCTCGAGCCGGGCGATCTGACCGGGACCGCCGTCGTCCAGCGTCTTGCCGAACCGCAGCGCGTCGTGACGCAGCGGGGCCCGGCCCTCCTCCTCACCCACCCCGGGCGGAGGCACCGCGTCGTCGACCGAGCTGAGCAGCAGGTAGACGTCGATGCTGTCGACCCGGGCCTGCCCGTTCGGCGTCCGGGTGAGCCGCCGCCGGCAGCCCACCTCGGTGACCGTCGACAGCGGAACCACCCGCAGCGACGAGGTCATCGCGCCGACCGGGCCGTCCCCGGGCGCCACGTCCTCGCCGTGCCACAGGACCAGGCGGCTGCCGTCGCAGACGACGACCTCCTGCCACACCCCGTTCACCTCGTTGACGAAACGCTCCAGGGTGAAACAGAGCACCTGCGCGCCGCGCAGCACGCCGAACAGGGCCTCCAGCGCCACCTCGGGATCACGCAGGTAGGCGCGGGCAGCCGAATCCAGGTCCGGGTAGGGCGACCAGTCCGGGAAGACCGCGGGCATCTCGTTGCTGCCGCCGAAGGGCGGAGAACTCATGGCTGGCGCTCCTCCGTGTCGTCCCGATCGCTAGGAACCTACCGGACCGCAGTGGAGATGGTCACTCCCCCGTCGACTCCGCACGCTGCGCGGCGAGCGCGGCCTGGGTGGCCTTTCGGATCGCGTACGCCTCGGCGCCCTTGCTCGGCTTGCGCCGCCGCGGCGGCGCCGTGACGCCGGGCGCGAGTTTGCGCGCCGACACCAGGAAGGCGGTGTGCGCGATCATCCGGTGATCGGGCCGCACCGCGAGCCCGTCGGCGTGCCAGTCACGGACCAGCGACTCCCAGGCCCGCGGCTCGGTCCAGCCGCCCCGCTCCCGCAGCGCCTCGACCAGCTCGGACAACTGCGGCGTGGTGGCCACGTAGCCGATGAACACACCGCCCGGGATCAGCGCCTTCTCGACCATGTCGAGGGCCTCCCAGGGGGTGAGCATGTCCAGGATGATCCGGTCGAAACCGGTGATGTCGTTGCCGGCCACGTCCCCGTTGTGCAGGTGCCACGCCGGGTGCGGTCCGCCGAAGAACGCCTCCACGTTCTTCCGCGCGATCGCCGCGAAGTCGTCGCGCAGCTCGTAGCTGTGCACCTCGCCGGAACTGCCCACCGCCCGCAGCAGCGAGCAGGTCAGCGCGCCCGAGCCGGCGCCGGCCTCCAGCACCTTCGCGCCCGGGAAGACGTCGCCCATCGCGACGATCTGCGCCGCGTCCTTCGGGTAGATCACCTGCGCCCCGCGCGGCATCGACAGCACGTAGTCGGAGAGCAGCGGCCGCAGCGCCAGGTAGGCGGTGCCGCTCGACGCGGTGATCACACTGCCGTCGGGCAGGCCGATCAGCTCGTCGTGCTCCAGGGCGCCGCGGTGGGTGTGGAACGCCTTGCCGGGCTCCAGCACGATCGTGTGCATCCGGCCCTTCGGGTCGGTCAGCTGAACGCGGTCGCCCGCCCGGAACGGTCCGCGGTGCGCGGGCACCGAGTCGTCGACGGCGGTGGTCGGGGTTGTGGTCACTGCTCTTCTTTCCGAAAGTCCGTCAGGTACGGCTCGCGCGCCTCGGTTCCAGCACGGCGGCCACGTCGGCGACCCGCAGGACGCCCACGACATCCTCGCCTGCGGTCACCAGGTACTGCGCACCCGGGTGGGCCTGGAGCGCCCGGACCACCTGCTCGCCGGTCAATCCGAGCGGCAGCGCGGTCAGCGCGTCCCGGGACCGGGAGACGCTCTCCACGCTCACCCACGGCCGCCGGTCCACCGGCACCCGCTCGGCCTGCACCGGATCCACCACCGCGGTCAGGCTGCCCGCCGAGTCGGCCACCGCCAGCACCACGTCCGGCCGCGGATCCTCGGCCCGGCGCCGCTGCGCCTCACCGAGCGGCGTGCCGGCCGGCACCGCCAGCACCGGCCGGACCAGCGCACCCAGATCCACCAGCGGGAACCGGCCGGTCATCCGGCCCAGCCGGATCGACTGTCCCGCCCCCTGCCACAGCGTCAGCACCACCAGCAGCACGAAGACCAGGCCCAGCAGGGTCAGCACGCCCAGCAGGTACAGCGTCACCACGGCCGCCGCGGTGCCCAGCGCCAGCACCCGGCCCGCCCAGCCGGCCGCCACGGTCGCCCGGTTCCGGTCCTTCAGGATCGCCCACAGGGCCGCCCGCAGCGCCCGGCCACCGTCCAGCGGCAGCCCCGGCAACACGTTGAAGACCGCCACCAGCACGTTGCTCACCGCCAGCTGGAAGGCGATCTGCCCCGGCACGGTGCGCTCCGGCAGCGCCAGCGCGGCCGCCGTCGCCACGCCGCCGAGCAGCAGCGACACGGCCGGGCCGGCCAGCGACACCAGCGCGTCCACCCGGGGGCTCGGGGCGTCCCGGTCCATCTCGGTCCAGCCGCTGAGCAGTTCCAGAGTGATCCGGCGCACGCCGATCCCGAAGCGGCGGGCGGTCAGCGCGTGCCCCAGCTCGTGCAACAGCACCGAGCCCAGCAGAC
Source organism: Actinoplanes sp. NPDC049802 (assembly GCF_040656595.1). Classification (NCBI taxonomy): domain Bacteria; kingdom Bacillati; phylum Actinomycetota; class Actinomycetes; order Micromonosporales; family Micromonosporaceae; genus Actinoplanes; species Actinoplanes sp. NPDC049802. Next base: position 100,314 of record NZ_JBFAMR010000012.1, on the reverse strand, counting down.
AGACCACGAAACCCAGCCCCACGAGGTACGCCCACGGCTGCGCGATTCCCAGCTCGGCCAGCGCATAGTTGCCGTACACCACGGTGACCAGCACCGCGAGCAGAAGCATCGACGCGTTCGCATGCACCGGTATGCCGGCGACATGGCCCACCGGCCGCCCACCGGCCGTCGGCCCCTGCGGTGTCCGGCTCTGCTCCACGCGATCGATGCTACGGACACGCCCGCGCGGGACCCACCCCGCAAATTTCGTCGTACCCCTGCCCTAGCCTCTTGAGACATGACGGCGCTCTCTCCCATGGCTGCCCAGCCGGTCTCCCCGCCCCCGCAGCCCGGCGACCCGGCCTCCGCAGCGGCCTCCCCCGCCGCTTCCGGACCGGCGAGTTCTCCCGGCCCGGCTTCCACCGCGATCGGCGGACCGGTCTCTCCCGCCGTCCCCGGACCGGCCTCCTCCGCCGTGGCCGCGCCCGCGCCCGCGGGTCGCGGGCGCGGAATCGAGACGCCGTCCGGGCCGTCGCTGTCGCCGTCGCGGGCGGCCGACTTCAAGACGTGCCCGCTGCTGTTCCGGTTCCGGACCGTGGACAAGCTGCCCGAGACGCCATCCGCCGATCAGGTCCGCGGCACGCTGATCCACGCCGTCCTGGAGCGCCTCTTCGACCTGCCCGCCGCCGACCGCACCCCCGAGGCCGCGGCCGCCCTGGTCGCTCCCGAGTGGGATCGGCTGATCTCGCAGGAGCCCGAGCTGGCGACCCTGTTCGCCGTCGAGCCACCCGCGGCCGAGGCCTCCGCTCCTTCCACTCCGGCCACGGCGGGCGCCTCCGGCCGGTCCGTGTCGCCCGATCGCCGTTCTGAGCCAGCCGGGCGCGTGACCCCGGCCGGGGAGGGTTCGCTGATGCGTGACCCGGCGGCGGTCGCGGCCGAGGCCGACGCGGTCGGCCAGGCCGCGCTCGTCGACGTGCCGGCCGGGGCCGCCGAGGCGGCCCGGATCGCCGCGTTCCTCTCCGGCGCCCGCGACCTGCTGGCCGGCTACTTCGCCGTGGAGGACCCACGCCGCCTGGAGCCCGCCGAGCGGGAGACCCTGATCTCCACGACGATCGGTGACGAGCTTCTGCTGCGCGGCTACATCGACCGTCTCGACGTCTCCCCCGCCGGCGACCTGCGGGTCGTCGACTACAAGACGGGCGGGGCGCCCCGCCAGGCGTTCGAGGGCCGGGCGCTGTTCCAGCTGAAGTTCTACGCCCTGGTTCTGTGGCGCACCCGCGGCGTCGTCCCCCGCGCGCTGCGGCTGCTCTATCTGAAAGACGCCGAAGCGCTCGACTACAGCCCCGAGGCCGGCGAGCTGGAGCGTTTCGAGCGCACCCTGATCGCCCTCTCGCAGGCGATCGAGCGTGCCAAGCGGGAGCGTGACTTCCGCCCCAAGCCGAGCCGCCTCTGCGGTTGGTGCAGTCACCAGAGCCTGTGCCCCGAGTTCGGCGGCACCCCGCCGCCGTATCCGGTGGCCGCCCCCACCGGCGACCTCACCCCCGGCTCCGAGCCCGACCGGGTCGCCACCCTCCTCCGGGACGGCCCTCTTGGCTGACTCCGCCGGCATTCCCCCGGCCGCGCCCCGCCACCCAGAAGCGGCATCACGGGCCCGCATCACCTCCCACGGCCCAGCCCCGCGCCACAGCCCAGGACCGGTATCGCACGATCGGGGCGCGCACCACAGCCCGGGGCCGGCGCCACGCGTCACCATCCACGACCGGGCCCCGCACCCCGGTCCAGAACCGATATTCCGCGCTGACGTCACATTCCAGGTCCAGGTCGCGCACCGTACCCCAAACCCGACATCGCGCGCCGGCGTCACCACCCACAACCCGGCCCCACGCCACAGCCGCGAGCCGGCATCCCACACCGGCGTCACCACCCACAACCCGGCCCCACACCACAGCCGCGAGCCGGCATCCCACACCGGCGTCACCACCCACAACCCGGCCCCACACCACAGCCGCGAGCCGGCATCCCACACCGGCGTCACCACCCACAACCCGGCCCCACGCCACAGCCGCGAGCCGGCATCCCACACCGGCGTCACCACCCACGACCCGGCCCCACGCCACAGCCGCGAGCCGGTGCCACGCGCCGGCGCCCATCGCCGTCGGGATGTCGCAGAGGGATGAGACCACTTCGAGTGCTTCTTGCGGACGCCGCACCGTTGCAGCGGGCGGGTCTGCGAACCGTTCTCACCACGGCGCACGGCGCCGTGCCGGACCGCACGATCAGCGAGGATCGGCCCGGCCCGGCGGAGATCGTCGTCGCCGGAGAGGCGGGTGACGGTGCCGAGGCGCTGGACTTGGCGCGGCGGCTGCTGCCCGATGTGCTGATCGCCGACGTGGGGCTGCCCCGGTTGGACGGTCTGGCCGTGACCAGGGCGATCACTGAGGCGCGGCTGGCGGTCCGGGTTCTGGTGCTGACCGAGCGCGACACCGACGACGAGGTGGTGGCGGCCGTCACCGCCGGGGCGAGTGGCTACCTCTGCAAGGACGCCCCGCATCAGGAGCTGATCGCCGCCGTGCGGGCGGTGGCCTCCGGCGGCGCGGTGATCGCTCCACAGGTCCTTGCCCGTGTGCTGGCCCGGCTGGCCGGGGCGCTCCCGACGGAGCCGGACGCCGCGGCCGCCGCCCGGCTCGGCCCGCTGACCGGCCGGGAACGGGAAGTGCTGATCCATGTGGCCCGCGGCCGGTCCAACGGTGAGATCGCCGCGATCCTGGGCGTGAGCGAGACGACGGTGAAGACCCACGTCGGCCACGTGCTCACCAAACTTCGCCTCCGCGACCGTACGCAGGCGGTGGTGCTCGCCTACGAGACGGGTCTGGTCCGCCCGGGCGCCTGACCCGGCCGGCGATTCGGGCACGGCCCACCCAGCGCCGCCGGCGGTCGCGGGATCACCGCCCCGCGACGGCACGGGGCAGCACGGCACGGATCCGCACGGCGGGTCAACCCGGACGGATCAGTACAGCACGATCGAAACGGCACGGGGCAGCACGGCATGGCACGGGACAGCACGGAACGGCACGGCGCAGCACGGGGCGAAACGGCACGGCACGAGACGGCACAGGACGGCAAGGCTCGGCACGGGACGGCACAGGACGGCACGGCACGGCACGAGACGGCACAGGACGGCACGGCACGGCACGGCACGGCACGGCACGGCACGGCACAGGACGGCACGGCACGGAGCAGCACGGCGGGATCAGGCCGCTCGCTGGAGGTGGGGTGCCGCCGCTCGCCGTGCCCGCGGCGGCGTCACCTCCGGCATCACACGCAGAGGGTCATGACACCAGTCCCGCGAGGAAGACCGGATCCACCCCGGTCAGTGTGGATCGCAGATGCACCCCGTCGACCGGCGCCAACTCCAGCTCGGCCGGCACCGCCAGCACCGCCGCCCCGGCCGCCGCCGCGCTGGCCACACCGCTGGGCGAGTCCTCGATGGCGACGCACGATCCGATCGGCACGCCGAGCGACGCGGCAGCGGTCCGGTACGGCTCCGGATCGGGTTTCGGCCGCTCCACCTCGTCGCCGCAGACGACCACGTCGAAGTTCTCCGCGCCGAGCGTCTTGAGGGCGACCTCGACGAGCTGCCGCCCGGTCGACGTCACCAGCGCCGTCGGGATGCCGGCCGCCCGGACCGCGTGCAGCAGTTCCATCGCACCGGGCCGCCACACCAGCCCGTCGGCGAACAGCTCCCGCACCCGCGCGGTCAGCCATGCCACGTCCGGTGCCTCGGGCCGCTGCGGCTGGCCGAGATCGGCACGGAACAGCCGCATGCTGTGCTCCATGCTCGTGCCGACCATGGCGAGCCGGGCGGAGTCGGACAGCACCCCTCCGGCGTGCACGGCGAGCTCGGCCAGGGCGATGCCCCAGATCTGCTCACTGTCGACCAGGGTTCCGTCCATGTCGAAAAGCACCGCGGCAGGTATCACCGGACCATTCTGGGTGGGCCCTCCACGTCGCGCCGACCCGATGTGACGGAGCTGACGGCTACAGCCCGCAGGCTTGGAGGGAGTCGTTGTAGCCGTTGGCGAACGATTGGAAGCGCTGGGCCGGGGATCCGTGCGACCCCGGTGCGAACCACGGCTGGTCGGGGTCGTCGCCGACCGCTTCGAGCCCGTCGGCCAGCTCCGTGGCGTCGTCGTCCTGCATGCTCAGCGCCTTCTGCCGGACCATGTCGCCGATGAACGCGCCGGACATGCAGTCGGCCTGCAGCTCCTGCTCGATGGTGAACTGTTTGCGGATGCCGAGCCGGGCCTGGACGCCGTGCGCGTACTCATGGCCGAGCAGGTAGAACACGAACGCGTCACCGATCTGCTGGAACGCCGCGAACGCCCAGTTCACGTCGTACGCGATGAAGTCGCCGGCCGAGCAGTAGACGGCGTTGTTGAGCGGCAGCGGCTGCCCGGCGCATGCCACCTCGCCCTCTTCCCGGTAGGGCAGCACCTGGCTCACCGGCTGGAACGATCCGCCCAGCTTCTGCCCCCAGTACTGCTCGGCGACGACCTGGGAGGCGCGCATGTCCTTGGCGAACTCCTCCGGGGTGTCCGTGCCGTCCGGGTCGACCGATCCGGTGACCTGAGCCGTCGCCGTGGGCTCCACCGGGTCCGGGCCGGGCTCGGACGAGGCCGTCGGCAGGCAGGCCACCAGCAGCATGGCCGCGAGGACGGCGGCGAGAAGGGACACGAGCGGTGCCGGTCGAACACGCATGCGGTCCTCCATAGCGGGGTGTTTCCACGGTAGACCGGTTTCGCCGTCACGGCTTCGCTCAGGGGCTTCCCTGACAGGTTCCTGGGTGTCTCCCCGAGGAGAATCTCCCCCCTGCTCTACCCCCGCAGGGGGACGCCAGGGGAGGTTTCCGCCGCAACACTGGGCCGGACACGACGGAAACACAGGGGGAGACACGGTGGTGGCAGCGGCGAATGCCGGCGGGCCGGTGGCGGCGCGCTCGGACGGTATCTGGAAGGTGTACGGCTCGGGCGAGGCCCGGGTGGCGGCGCTGCGGGGGGTCAGCGTGGAGTTCGGCAAGGGCCGCTTCACCGCGATCATGGGCCCGTCCGGCAGCGGCAAGTCGACGCTCATGCACTGCCTCGCCGGCCTGGACACGGTGGACGAGGGCACCGTGCACGTCGGCGGCACCGAGATCAGCAGCCTCAACGACAAGTCCCTGACCCGGCTGCGCCGGGACCGGATCGGTTTCATCTTCCAGCAGTTCAACCTGCTGCCGACGCTGAGCGCCGCGGAGAACATCCGGTTGCCGCTCGACATCGCCGGCCGCAAGGCCGATCCGCAGTGGTGGGACACGGTGATCAACACGGTCGGCCTGAGCGACCGGCTCGGGCACCGGCCCAGCCAGCTCTCCGGCGGCCAGCAGCAGCGGGTGGCGTGCGCGCGGGCCCTGATGGGCCGCCCCGACGTGATCTTCGCGGACGAGCCGACCGGAAACCTGGACTCCCGGTCCGGCGCCGAGGTGCTGTCGTTCCTGCGCTCCAGCGTGCGCGAGCACGGCCAGACCATCGTGATGGTCACCCACGACCCGGTGGCGGCGAGTTACGCCGACCGGGTGGTGTTCCTCGCCGACGGCTCGATCGTCGACGAGTTGCACGGCCCGACCGCCGAGTCGGTGCTGGACACCATGAAGAAGCTGGACGGCAAGAACGACCCGGTGATGCTCTGATGCTGCGCGCCACGCTGAAGAGCCTGCTCGCCCGCAAGCTGCGGCTGGTCCTGTCCGGCCTGGCCGTGCTGCTCGGTGTGATGTTCGTGTCGGGCGCCCTGGTGCTCACCGACACCCTCAACCGCACCTTCGACTCGATCTTCGCGGACGCCTACGCCTCGACCGACGTCTCGGTCGCCGCCAAACCCAAGGTCGAGGTCTCCGAGATGGAGGGCGAGGAGGTCGCCGCGCCGCTTCCGGCCTCCGTCGTGGAGACCATCAAAACCCAGGCGGGGGTACGATCGGCGACCGGCCGCGTCGACGCGGACGGCGCCCGGGTGATCGCCTCGGACGGCAAGGTGCTCACCTCGTTCGGCCCACCGCGGATCGGCTCGAACTGGACCGGCACCGACGAGAGCATGGAGATGCGCGCCGGCCGTGGCCCGGAGGCCCCTGGTGAGATCGCCATGAACGCGACCACCGCCGAGCTCTCCGGCTTCACCGTCGGCGACCGCGTCTCGGTGCTCACCCAGCAGCCGAAACGGGAGTTCACCCTGGTCGGTGTCTGGGGTTACACCGGCGGCCGGGACAGCATCAGTGGTGTGCAGGAGGTCGCGTTCACCACGCCGGTGGCACAGGAGCTGATGCTCGGTGAGAAGGGCGTGTTCACCTCGGTGACCGTGCAGGCCGCCGACGGTGTCACCCCGGAGCAGCTGCGGGACCGGATCGCCCCGGTGCTCGGCGCCGACTACCAGGTGAAGACCGGTGACCAGCTCGCCGAGGAGAACTCGTCGAGTCTCAAGGAGGGCATGGGCTTCTTCAACCAGATCCTGCTTGGTTTCGCCGGGATCGCGCTGTTCGTCGGCATCTTCCTGATCTTGAACACGTTCTCGATCGTGGTCGCCCAGCGCACCCGCGAGCTGGCCCTGCTGCGGGCGATCGGCGCCAGCCGCCGCCAGGTGATCAACTCGGTGCTGGTGGAGGCAGTGGTGGTCGGTGTGATCGCCTCGGTCCTCGGTCTGGCTGCCGGGGTCGGTGCGGGCGCCGGGCTGGGCGCGCTGTTCAGCGGCATGAGCGGTGGCATGGATCTGGCGCCGATCGGGGTGCCGCTGTCCGCGGTGATCAGCTCGTTCACGGTCGGCATCCTGGTCACCGTGGTGGCCGCGGTGCTGCCCGCACTGCGTGCCTCCCGGATCTCACCGGTCGCGGCGATGCAGGACGTCGCCACCCCGGACCGGCCGCTCACCAAGCTCACCGTGGCCGGCACCGTGGTGACCGCGGCCGGGGCGGCAGCCCTCGGCATCGGGCTGTTCGCCGACGCCGGCGACGCCACGCTGTATCTGATCCTCGGCGGTGTGCTGGTCACCTTCATCGGTGTCGCCCTGCTCACCCCGCTGATCGCCCGCCCGGTGGTGTCCGTGCTGGGCCGGTTGTTCTCCTGGTCGGTGCCGGGACGGCTGGGCCGGCTCAACTCGGGCCGCAACCCGCGCCGCACCGCGATCACCGCGGCCGCCCTCATGGTCGGCATCGCCCTGGTCACCGGCGTGACCGTGGTGATGGACTCGGCGAAGAGCAGCCTCAAGTCGGAGGCGGCCCGGATCCTCAAGGCTCAGATCATGATCAGCGGCGATCAGGGCGGGCCGCGGCCACCGACGTACGATCCGGCCGTCCTGGACCGGGCCGCGCAGATCCCCGGGGTGCGCGCGGCCGCGGGCCTCTACAACGACCTGGTGGCGATCGGCGACGACCGGACTTATGTGGCCGCGACCGAGGACCTCTCCCGGATGGCGGAGGCCTACGGGACGACCGCCGCGAAGCTCGGCCCCGGCCAGATCGCGGTGAGCGCGCCGGAGGCCACCGAGCGCGGCTGGCAGATGGGGTCGACCACGACGATCCAGACGGCGAAGGGTGAGCCACGGACCTACACGGTGGCGCACATCTTCACCGAGGACACGCTGCCCGGCAGCATCATCCTGCCGGCTGAGGCGATCAAGGGCTTCGGCATCACCCAGCCGATTCTCGGGTTCATCCGCCTAGACGACGGTGTCGCGGTGTCGTCGGTGCTGCCGCAGGTGAAGGCCCTGGTCGCGGACAGCCCCGAGGTGACCGCCACCGACCAGCAGACCTTCGTCGACGATCAAGCCGCGATCTTCGACCAGATCATCATGATGATCCAGATCCTGCTGGGCCTGGCCATCCTGATCGCGGTCCTCGGCGTGGTCAACACCCTGGCCCTGTCCGTCCTGGAACGCACCCGCGAACTGGGCCTGCTCCGCGCCGTGGGCCTGGGCCGTGCCCAGACCATGCGCATGATCACCGTCGAGGCCGTGGTGATCGCGGTCTTCGGCGCTCTGCTCGGCGTGGCGGTCGGCGCCGGCATGGGCAGCGCGGTGGCCCACGCCCTGGAGAACGACGGCATCACCGATATCGTCCTCCCCTGGGCGCGGATGGGCACCTACCTGTTCCTGGCCGCCCTGGTCGGCGTCTTCGCCGCCGTCCTGCCGGCGATCCGCGCCGCTCGCCTCAACGTCCTGGGCGCCATCGCCCACGACTGATCCGCCTCACCGGATCCCACCCGGCGATCCGGTCCCGGCCCTCGGTGGCGCCCGCTCCACGCGGCCGCCACCGAGGGCCGCAGCGGCACCTCCGCCGGCAGCCATGCGGGCGCGTTCCGGACAGATGCGCCTACAGCCTGCGGACACACCCGGGCGCGGGGATGCGCCAACGCCGGAGGGCGCCCCGCGGCCGTGAGGTGGGCACCAGCTCGCGGGGCTGGGCGGGACGATCCGGATTCGGCGGGGGCGGGCGGACGCGTACCGGAAATGGGTTTGCCGAGGAGACGGCCCGGGCACCCGCGCAAAGCTCAGCCCCGCACCCGGGTCGGGAGGCCGGGAGGCGAAGCGGAGACTCGGCTGGGCGCAGGGGCGAGAATCGGCGCGGGACACCCGGGGCCGGGCCGCCCGTCAAGGCGATGATCTTGGTGAAGCTGGAGTTCCGGCCTGCGCGGGCGCTGCCGGCCCGCTGCTCCGGGAACGCGCCCGGCGTGAGGACGAGCCGGCGCGGCCGCCCTCTTCGTCGAGGAATCCGCATCACGTCGGCGCCGGGGATGGGGCTTCCTCGCCGATCAGCGGTTCGTGCCCGGTCACACCTTGCTGGGCACCCGCCGGTGGAGCTCGGCGAGGAGGACTTCCGGCCCGGGCGACATCAGGCCGACGTCGATGACGTACGCGAACTCGCCGCCCCGCCGCCGCACCCGCGGAGGCCCGCCCTTGCCCGGCAGGTGGCTCGCGTAGTCCTCGCCGATCGGCGTGATCACCAGCTCGGTGAACGGCCCGCGCCCGCGCAGGGCCACCGCGGCGATCCCGGACCAGGGCAGATGGACCGGCCGCCGTCCGGTGGCGGCGAAGTCGAGCCCGTGCACCGAGGTGTGCAGCCAGCCGAGCCGGCGCCAGACGAGCAGCATGAGCACGGCGGCCATCACCGCCGGGACGATCAGGGTGAACTCGGCGAAGACCACGATGTCGGACGGCTTCGGCCGGTAACCGGCGGCGGTCCGCACGCCGAGGGTGATCAGCAGCATCGGCAGCCAGGCGGCGGCCAGCACCCACAGGGCCGTCACGTAGAACATGCCGCGCGCCTGGAAGAAGCTGACGGTGTCGTCGGTGGGCCCGAGCACCTGGTCCACGTGGTCTGCCATAAACCGATTATGTTCGGATAAGAGCCTCTTCATCGGCGGAATAGGTTCTGGTGGTCGGCCACAGCTTGTAGATCAGCAGCAGTTCGAAGGCGGCCGGCAGCACCGCGGCGGCCACCGTGAACGGCACGACGAGGCCGGCCAGCGGGCCGAGCACGAAGACGAACATCATGAACTCGATGCCGCTGAACACGTGCGCCCGGATCCGGTGCGCCGGCAGGAACCCGCGTATGCGCCCGAACCGCCCGAACCGCGCCCGGAAGTCGCCGTGCACGTCGGCCGGTTCGGGGCCCGCGCCGCGCATCAGCTCCTTGATCTTGCCCATCCGGAGCGCGTTCAGGTGGCGGAACAGGTCGCGGAAGATCACCAGCCCGCCAGCGGATCGACGAGCCACACCGTCCACCAGGAATCTCGCCGCTTGTAGGTACGCTCCCGGATCTCGCCGACCGTCAATCCGGGGGGCATGCCGGCGAAATTACCGGCAGTGAGCGAGGTCGATACGGATCGTCACACCCGCGGTGCCCGGCGCGGCCGCCGGGTACGTACCGCCGCACGCACGTAGGCTGTCTCCCATGAGTGAGTTCGACGGCCTCCCAGTGCTCCGTTCTCCCGTGGCCATCGCCGCCTTCGAGGGGTGGAACGATGCCGCGGACGCCTCGACCGCGGCCGTGGAACACCTCGAGCAGGTGTGGGAGGCCCGCGAGGTCACCAGCATCGACCCCGAGGACTTCTACGACTTCCAGGTGAGCCGCCCGACGATCACGATGGCCGAGGGCGAGACCCGGAAGATCGAGTGGCCGACCACCCGGTTCGCGGTGGCCAGCCCGCCCGGCGCCGACCGCGACGTGGTGCTGATCCGGGGCATCGAGCCGAGCATGCGCTGGCGCACGTTCTGCGAGTCGGTCCTGGAGATCTGCCACAGCCTGGAGGTGAACCGGATCGTCCTGCTCGGAGCGCTGCTGGCCGACGTGCCGTACACCCGGCCCCTGCCGATCAGCGGCACCGCCAGCGACCGGGAGACCGCCGAGAAGTACAAGGTCGTCCCGACCCGTTACGACGGCCCGACCGGCATCGTCGGCGTGCTCCAGGAGGCGGCCACCCGCGCCGAGCTGGACGCCCTGTCGTTCTGGGTGCACGTGCCGCACTACGCGAACAATCCGCCCTGCCCCAAGGCCACGCTGTCGCTGCTCAGCCGGATCGAGGACGTCCTCGATCTGCCGGTGCCGATGGCCGACCTGGCCGAGCAGGCCGACGACTGGGAGAAGAAGGTCCGCGCCGCCGCCGAGCAGGATTCCGAGCTCGGTGAGTACGTGCGGGAGCTGGAGGAACGGGTCGGCGACGCCGGGATCCAGCCACTCACCGGCGACGAGATCGCCAGCGAGTTCGAGAAGTACCTGCGCCGCCGCGGCGGCTCGGCCGGCCCGACGGCGGGCTCCTGGTGAGACCCTGACGGCGGGCGTCCCGGTAGGTCCGCCCGCCGTCAGGTGAAGAACTCAGGACCGCTTTCCGATGGCCAGAACGCTGTCCTGGAACCGGTTCCACTCGGCGGGGCTGAAGACCACCGCCGGCAGATGAGGATTCTTGCTGTCACGCAGTTGCACGGTGTCGTCGATTCGTGCGACCTCGATGCATCCGGCCGTCGCACAGTAGGTGCTCCGCTGCCACGCCATTGTGGTGTCTTTCATGTCGAACCTTTCTCACGGGATCGGTCAGGACGGCATGTCCTGATCTTGGCCGGACGCCCGTGCGATCCGTGCGCGAATGTCGTAGAGACGCGCCAAGATCAGCGCCCGGCTCGCCTGCACATCGAGCGCCTGCCGCCAGAACCGCTCGAAGACGTTGCGGTGGTGCAGCACCGCGGCCTGGTCCTCGATCAACTCGTCGCGATCGTAGGATTCCCGGTAGAGGACGGCGTCGGCGTCGTCCGGCCCCAGTTGAATCACCGAGAAGACGCCGAACATGCCGATCAGAGCCCCGGCATCCATCGGCAGGACGCGCAGCTGAACGCTCGGCCGCAGCGCGACCTCGGCCAGGTCCTCGAACTGATCGGCCGTCGTCTCGAGATCTCCGACGGTCCGCCACAACGCGGACTCGTCGAGCAGGAGAAGGTAGTCGGGCGCGCCGTCCTCCTCGACCATCCGCCGCCGCCGGGCCAGGCGCACCTCCAGGCGCACCCGCATCTCCTCCGCGGTGAGCTCCAGGTCGTGCTGCGCGAGCGTGGCCTCCGCGAAGGCCGATGTCTGCAGGTGGCCCGGCACCAGGGTGGACTGGTACTCCCGCACGGCCGTCGCGGCCAGCTCGAACTGAAGAAGCTGCAGGAGCCCGGGCGGCAGGTTGTCGCGATGCTCGGGCCGGGTCCAGTACCGCTCGCGGCGAGCGGTACGCGCGTGCTGAACCAGCGCGGCGACCTGCTCCATGTCGGTGACCTGGTAGATGTCGAGAACGGCACGTAGGTCGGTGGGCGAGACGGTCACCTCGCCCAGCTCGATCCGCTGCAACTTGGAGAGGGACCAGCCGAGTTTCTTGGCGACTTCGCTTTGACTGAGCCCGGTACGCTCACGGGCCGCGCGCAATGCCAGGCGCACCCGCCGCCTCGAGACAGCGGGCAAGTCGTCGCGCGCAGCCGACATTCAGCCTCACCAAACGCCTAAATCGTCGCAGATCCACCTTGACTGCGACATTGCATCTACCGCTCAGCTCACGGCTCGCCGAAGGATACCGCGGCCGTACCGGGCGGTTCCGGTCAGGGCTGCTGGAACTCGAGGCAACGGACGAGGCCGCGACAGAAGCCGGTGAACTCCCGCTCGTCACGGGAGGAGAACACCTCGACCACCCGGCCGCGATAGGTGGCGCGCAGCTGCCACAGGCGGCCGGCCCGGGGCCGCAGCCAGTACAGCGCGTTGACGGCCAGGGCGACGGAGACCAGAATGGCCAGCACCACGGAGGCGGGACCGACCACCGGCACCGCGACAACCGCCGCGACCAGGGCGGACACGCCGAGAACAGAACGCCCGGCACCTTCCGTGCCGGGGTCGAAACGAACGATGTGGAGCTCCGTCATCTCGGCCACCACGAATCGCCGGTGGCTCTCCCTCGAGACCTCGACGACGTGCTCCGTGATGACGGCTCGCGGACCCTTGTAGAAGACCGGCACCTCCCACCCTCCCCTCGGGTTCTCTCCCGGAGAAGGACCCCTCCCCCGGGAGAGAAGGCCGGGGCGGCACCCAGTTGCCGCTGAGTGCCGCCCATTCCACCGACCCGTCCTTAACGTGCACTCAGTATGGGGTCTAACCGCCCGTGTTCGCCAGACTCCTGAGAGCCATATAGCTGATAGCCGAATTCACTCATGGTTTCACCCGGCGACGGCGCGTCACGCGACGACAACCCCATTCCTGGGTCATCCTAGGAACCTAGCTGGAAGGGGAGGATCATGAGCATCAATCCGGGCGCCGCCGAATTCCCGCATCGGCAGATCGCGGCCCAGCTACGGGAACGGATCCGGCGCGGAGACTGGCAACCGGGCGAGCGCCTGCCCTCCATCCCGGCCATGGCGGAGATGTTCGGCGTCGCCAAACAGACCGTGCAGCGCACCGTCGACCAGTTGCGGGTCGAGGGCATTCTGATCACCAAACCCGGCTCCGGCACGTACGTCCGGGGCACCCGCCGCCGCCTGAACCGTCTCTCCCGCGGCCGGTACGGCGCCCACCGCGGCTACCACGCCGATCTGGCCGCACGCTACCGCCAGCAGCTCACCGCCGTCGGCCGGGAGCCGGCGCCGCCCGAGGTGGCCGACGCGTTCGGGGTCCGGGACGGCACGGAGATGCTGGTCCGGCGGCACGTGGTCCGCACCGACGACGCCACCGTCGAGGTGGGTGCCTCCTGGTTCCGGGTCGTCGACGCGAGCGGCACCAGCCTGGAACGCGCGGAGGCGTTCGGCCGCCCCCTCTACCAGGAGGCCGAGGAGGTGCTGGACCGCCGGTACACGTCGGCCACCGACACGATCAGCGCCCGCCAGCCCAGCCGGGAGGAGGCCGAGATCCTCCAGATCCGGCCGGACACCCCGGTCCTGCATCTGCTTCACGTCGCCTTCGACGAGACCCGCAAGCCGATCGAGGTGGCGCAGGCGACCTGGCCGGGGCCGATGACGACGCTGACCGAGGAGTACCGGATCCCCGCCCCGGCCGCCGACCCCGGCACCGACCCGGGTCTAGCCCTGGCCTGACAGCAGGCTCGTCACGGTCTCGGCGAACCGGTCCGGCTCCTCCGACATCGGATGGTGGCCGGAGGAGCCGAAGACCACGAGCCGCTTGTCCGGCGACCGCAGGGCGGCGTGCCAGGCGGCGAACGGCACGGCCAGCGAGCGCATCTCCCGGCCACCCTGCACGAAGTAGGCGGGGATCGCCAGCTCCGGCACGTCCCGGAGCAGGTCGACGTCCTGCAGGTTCGGGTAGAGGGCGTCCCAGGCGTCCAGCATCGTGGTCATCACGTGCGCCTTCGCCAGCGGGGTGTACTCGGCCACGCCCAGGTCGAACGGCGGGCCGGCGATCGCGTACACCTCGGCGGCGTGCAGGTGGAACGGCTCGTAGTCGTAGGCGTCCCGCCACGGCGGCGGGCCCTGCCTCACCAGCCGGCCGGCCACGTCGTCACGGCCCCCCGCGCGGGCCCAGGCCAGCATGTCGTCGTACAGAATCCGGTCGCCGGCCCGCAGGTTCACGGCCTGACCGGTCCCGAGATAGGCGCTGTACCGCTCCGGATGACGGTGGGCGGCGACGACCGCCGGAATCGATCCGCCCGAGTGGCCGGCCAGCACGATCCGGTCCCGGCCGAAACGTTGCCTCAGAAGATCGGTGACGGCGAGGACGTCGGCCACCTCGCTGTCCAGGCCGCGCGGGTCACCGCCACCGCGACGGTCCAGGGTGGCCACCACGAATCGGTCCTCCAGCGCGGGCAGCCGCAGCCGCATCGTCCCCACGGCCGAGCCGCCCGGCGGGCCGGGCACGAACAGCAGCACCGGCGCCGCCGCGTCCCGGCCCCGGATCATCACCCGCAGATCCCCGGCCCGGGCCAGCTCGGCGACGCCGCCGGGGATCGCCGGAGTCCGGGCGGGCACCGCGGCCACCACGGTGACCAGCGCCAGCACGGCCGTCACCAGGCCGAGTGGGATCCGGCGCCGCACGCCGCAGCCCCACGCGGCGCCGACCGTCATCGGGAACAGCGACAGCAGGCCGTGCACGCCACGCCCGCTGATCAACATCAGAAGACCCAGCACGCTCGGGTGCGGCGCGTCCACCGAGGGGCCCGTCGCGCTCATCCGCGCCAGTTCGAGGACGACGGCGTACGCGAGAGGCGCCCCGATGATCACCCAGCGGGTGCGGGCCGCGCGCCCGGCCCCGAAACCCACCGCCACGCTGATCGCGATCGACCCGAGGGCCTGGACGGTGGTCGACGGACCGCGTGGGGTCCACAGGGCGGCGGCCGCACCCCAGACGGCGGCGACGAGAAACGCGACGGCGATCCCCTTCCGGGTCCGGGCGGAGCTGATTCGATCGGTCATGCCGCCGAGAATGCGGTCCGTCGCGGGTTCTCCACACCGGACGACGGAACCGGTCCGGGCCCTACTTTGGTAGGTGCCCGCGCGAAGGCCGTACGCCTAGGGTTGCGGTCATGCTTCTCGCCCTGCTCGTGCCGGACCCGGGCGCCCGGGGTGCGGCGGTCCGGGACCGGGTGGCCGACACCGTCGCCATCGCGTTCGCGCTGGTCTACGGCCTGGGGATGATGCTGCTCGGCGATGCCACCCGGCCGGGCGCGCCGCTGCCCTGGATCGCCGACGTGGTGGTCGGCGTGGCGTGCGCCGCCGCGCTGACCCTGCGGCGGCGCCGTCCGCTGGCCGTGACCGCGGCGCTGCTGCCGTTCGGGGCGGTGTCGGTGACGGCCACCGGCCCGATCATGGTGGCGCTGTTCACCGCGGCGATCCGGAGCCGGCCGCCGGTCCTGGCGCTGCTCGGGACGGCGAACGTGGCCACCGCCGGCGTCTATTTCACGCTGCACGGCGATCCGGCGTTCGACGTCTGGGTCGACGTGGTGGTGCGTGGCGTCGTCACCGTGGCGGCGCTCGGGTGGGGGCTGTTCGTGCAGGCGTACCGGCGTCTCACCACCTCGCTGCGCGAGCACGCCGCCCGGCTGGAAGCCGAACAGCGGCTGCGCGAGGACCGCGCCAGGCTCACCGAACGCGCCCGCATCGCCCGCGAGATGCACGACGTCCTCGCCCACCGGATGTCGCTGATCAGCCTGCACGCCGGGGCGCTCGAGGTGCGCGGCACGGTGTCGCCGGAGGAACTGACCCTCGCGGCCGGGGCGATCCGCGGGAGCGCGCACGAGGCCCTCGAGGAGTTGCGGGCCGTGGTCGGCGTGCCGAGCGGCCGCCCGGAGCCGCCGCAACCCGGGCTCGCCGGGATGGACGCGCTGGTCGACAGCGCGCGGGACGCCGGGATGGCCGTCGACTACACCAACGAGCTGCCCCCGGACGGCCCGCCGGAGGTGCTCGGCCGCACCGTCTACCGCATCGTGCAGGAGGGACTGACCAACGCCCGCAAACACGGCACCGGGCCGGCCGCCACGGTGCGCCTGGCCGGTGCCGCCGGTCACGCTCTCCGCGTCACGATCATCAACCCCATCACCGGTACGCCGTCCGCGCGCCCGCCCGGCGCCGGTCTGGGCCTGGTCGGCATCGGCGAACGGGTGGCCCTCGCCGGCGGCCGCGTCAGCCACGGCCCGGCCGGCGGGTTCTTCCACCTCGACGCCGAACTGCCGTGGCCGTCGTGACCGCCCACCCTCCCGGCGGCGTTCCCGCCGGCTGGCGCCCGGTCCCGCCATCCCGGGCTTCCCGGCATCCGGATCCGGAATCCCCGGACCCGCCGGCCCCGGATGTCCACGCGCCGGGCATCTCCGCCACGGCCGATCAGGTCCCCGGCGGCGGGCCAGCGAGCGAGCCGACAGGCGGGCCAGCGGACGGGCCAGCAAGCGAGCCGACAAGCGAGCCGACAGGCGGGCCAGCAAACGAGCCAGCGGACGGACCAGCAAACGAGCCGACAGGCGGGCCAGCGAGCGAGCCGACAGGTGGGCCAGCGAGCGAGCCGACAGGCGGGCCAGCGGGCGGGCGGCCGATCCGGGTGGCCATCGTCGACGACGACGCGCTGGTCCGGGCCGGGTTGCGGATCCTGGTCGGCGGGTCGCCGGACATCGAGGTGGTGGCGGAGGCCGGTGACGGCGCGGAGGCGGTGACCGTGTCCGAAGCGCACTGGCCCGACGTGATCCTGATGGACATCCGGATGCCGCGGGTGGACGGGCTGATCGCGACGCGCCGGATCCGCAGCCGGCCGAACGCGCCCCAGGTGATCGTGCTGACCACGTTCGACGCGGACGAGTACGTCCTGGAGGCGCTGCGTGGCGGGGCCGCCGGTTTCCTGCTGAAGGACACACCCCCGCGGGAGATCCTGGCCGCGGTGCGGTCGGTCGCGGCGGGAAGCGCGTCCCTCTCCCCCACGGTGATCCGGCGGCTGATCGACCACGTCGCCGACCCGGCGGCCGGAACCCGCCGAGCCCGGGCCCGGACCCGGCTGGCCGCTCTCACCGACCGGGAACGCGAGGTGGCGGTGCTGGTCGGCCACGGCCGCTCCAACGCTGAGATCGCCGCCAGGCTGGGCATGGGCGTGCCCACCGTGAAGGGCCATGTCTCGCGCCTGCTGAGCAAGCTGACCCTGAACAACCGGGTACAGATCGCCCTGCTGGTCCACGACGCCGAACTCCTCTGACCGGGCCGCCCACGCCGCCACCCGGCTGCCTCGGCCGAGAGGCGGCGCGTTCGCCTCTGCGGGAGATCAGCGAGAAGCGGGTCGCCGCCGGTCCGGGGTCGCGACGGGACCTGGCCGGCCGCGATGAGCATGCGGCGGCCGCCGACGGACCCGGGCCCATCCGATGAGACCGGACACGGATCACGGCTGTATGTGTTCTGGAAGCATGACACCCGCAGTGGGTGTCATCACGCCCACAGCGGGTGTCGCATTCTCAGCGCGCCTATCGCTCCGGAGAGACTGTCCAGGTATCGGCTGCGCCGCTGAGGCAGCCCTGACATAGATCGCTCGCCCTCGCCCCGCCCCGCTGCGCCGGCCAGGTGGGCGCGCACAGCGCACCGATCGTGTGCCCGGACCACCGCTGTGACACCCGTGAACGACCACGCAGAGCCTTACGTGCGCGCCGGCCGGCACCAACCGGCCGCGGGAAGGCACGGAGATCAATTGGCCATCAGCATCAGCACTCAGCAGCCGAACGGTCCCGGCCGGCCGTGGGTGCTGTCCCGAACGGTCCGCGACAACGCCCACGACCAGCCGGACAAAGAACGGCTACAGCGCATCGCCATCGGCGAACGGACAGCCGCCGAGACACGGCGCCGCACCGGCCGCCGGGCGGCCCCGGTGTGCGACGCCCTCCGAGGCGCACCGGGGCCGGGCGGGTCAGGCCGGGGTGGGCACCGCCGGGGCCGGACGGGTCAGGCCGGGGTGGGCACCGCCGGGGCCGGACGGGTCAGGCCGGGGTGGGCACCGCCGGGGCCGGGGTGGCGGCCGGTGGCCGCGCGAGGTCGCGGGCCATCAGGCCGAAACCGGCCAGCAGGAGCAGGGGCCCGGTCACGCCGATCGGGCCCAGTCCCAGGCCGAGGAAGGCGACGACGCCGGCCACCACCAGGGCGGCGGTCCACCAGCGGGTGGTTCGGCTCACCGCGGCGCCCACGGCCACGGCGATCAGGCCGAGAAGGGTGAACACCATGGAGGGGATCGCCCATCCGAAGGTGAAGGCGGCGTACCCGCCCAGGGTCTCGGCCACCCGGTCGGCGGTGGCGGTGTCGAGCACCTGCCGGGCGGCCAGGTCGGCGCTGTCGCCCAGCATCAGACCGCTGAAGTTGACCAGGGCGAGGACGGTGACACCGGCGGCCACCCGGGTGAACCGGTTCGCGCCGGTCGCCACGGTGAGCACGGCTGGCACGAAGAACACCCACGCCAGATGCAGGAACAGGGCGCTGATCTGGGTCTGCACCGGTTTGGCCACGCTGTCGGCGACCTCGCCGCTCCAGTCCGGCACCGTCGCCATTCCCAGTGCGAACAGCGCTGGGGCGGCGTACAGGGAGAAGAGGCCGAACCGGCGCCGGAAGATCCCGAAGTCGTCCGGCTCGGCGGAAGGGCCGGCAGCGGGCCGGACCAGACGCCGGGCCGCCGCGCCGTAGGCGCCGATCAGGACGATCGGACCGAGCAGGCAGAGCGGCACCGGCGAGATGGCGAACGCCAGGTAGAGGGCGGTGCCGAGCAGGGCGGCCCCGGCCGTCCACCAGTCGATGACCCGGCCGCGGGCGGCGGCGATCGGGGTGAGGATCAGCGACAGCCCCCAGCCGATCAGGCCGGGCCACTGCCAGCCGGCCACCGTGACGCTCATCGCGAGGAAACGTTCGTCGACCGCCTGGACCCGCGCGTCCGGGAGGTTCTGCTCCAGGGCGAGCAGGAAGAAGTCGTTGGCCATCAGCGCCGAGAACGTGGTCAGGCCGGCGATCACGCAGATCCAGGCGACGCGGGCGAGCACGGCGCCGCGTCGGCGGATCGGTGTGAGCAGGCCGAGCAGGCCGGGCACGAAGAGCACCCAGGCCCAGTGCAGCAGGATCGAGTGCGCCTGCACGGCGCCCGGATGCTGCCGGTAGATCCCGTAGCCCTGGTCGTCGCCGAGCGCCGGGTCCACCCCGGTCGCCACGGTCAGGGCGATCGGCGCGGCCACCAGGCACGCCGCCGCGGCTTTCCGCCACATGATCGTATTCCTCCCCCTCGTCGGTGGTACGGGACGGAACGTTATGGACGGTGGGCGCGGACGTCGCCCGTACGCGGACTGATGCGGTCTCCCCCGCCAGGGGGACGGGCGGTCCTCCCGGGGGTGGGTTCGGTGGAGCGGCGCCAGCCCGTACGTTCGACGCGTGTTGCGGGATGTGGTGCGGCGGATCCGCCGCAGCGATGTGGCGCTGGCGACCGCTTTCGTGGGGTATGCGCTGGTCGAGGAGCTGCTGATCCGGATGCCGGGCGACTGGTGGCCGGGTCTGCTGGCGTTCTACGCGGTGCTGATCCTGCTCCGCCGGCAGTTCCCGCTGACGGCGATGCTCCCGCACGGGATCATCGTGATGAACTCGTTCTACGTCGAGTTCACCTTCGACGGCGAGAAGACGGTCAACTTCCGGCTCTGGCAGGTGGTCGCGATGATCATCTGTTCGTACGCGGTGGGCCGCTGGGTGCCCCCGTTCGGCCCGGACCGGCGGCTCACCCGGCGCGGCGTGACCGGCGCGCTGCTGATCCTGTACACGGTGGCGCTCTACTACCTCAACAATCCGGGCGACCCGATGGCCGACATCTTCTTCCCGGGTACGCCGTACGTCCTGGGCGTCGTGGTGGCCGTGCAGGCGCGGAAGCTGGCCGGCGCCGCGGCGGTGCGCGCCGAGTTCCGGGAGCGGCAGGCCCGGGAGGCGATCATGGAGGAGCGGGTGCGGATCGCCCGGGAGCTGCACGACATGGTGGCGCACAGTGTCACGGTCATGGTGATCCAGGCCGGGGTGGTGCGGCGGCGGCTCGACGCCGATCTGCCGGTCGATCCACAACTGTTGCGCAGCATCGAGGAGTCGGGGCGCGACGCGGTGGTGGAGCTTCGCCGTACGCTGGGGCTGCTGCGCGGCGAGCACGGCGACGGCCCGGCTCAGGCGCCAGCCGGGCTGGACCGGCTGGACGATCTGGTCGGCCAGGTCCGGGAGGCGGGTTTGCGGGTGACCGTGCGGCGCGGCGGGACACCGGCGCCGCTGCTGCCCGCAGTGGACCTGTCGGCCTATCGCATCGTCCAGGAGGCGCTGACCAACGTGCTGAAACACGCGCACGCGAGCGCCGCCGAGCTGACCGTCGACTACCGGGCCGACGGTCTGCATCTGGGTGTGGTGAACGACGGGCCGCCGGCCGGTCGGGCGTCCGGCGGCGGGCAGGGCCTGATCGGGATGCGGGAGCGGGTGACGCTGTTCGGCGGCGATCTCACCGCCGGGCCCCGTCCCGGCGGCGGGTTCGCGGTCATGGCCCGGCTGCCGGTCGCCGCCGGGGAGGCCCGGGCGTGACGATCAGTGTGGTGATCGCCGACGACCAGCGGATGCTGCGTGCCGGGCTGCGCATGGTGATCGAGACCGAGCCGGACATGAACGTGGTCGGTGAGGCGAGCGACGGCGTGGAGGCGGTCGCGGTGGCTCGGCGGCTGCGACCGGACGTGGTGCTCATGGACATCGCCATGCCCCGTCAGGACGGTCTGTCCGCCACCCGGGCGCTGCTGGCCACGGCGAATCCGCCACGGATCATCGTGCTGACCACGTTCGACACCGACGAGAACCTGTACCGGGCGCTGCAGGCCGGGGCCAGCGGGTTTCTGCTGAAGGTGTCGTCGCCGGAGCACCTGATCACCGCGATCCGGGTGGTGGCGGGCGGGGAGGCGCTGCTCGATCCGGCGGTGACGACCCGGGTCATCTCGGCGTTCGCGGGGCGGCCGGGGCCGGAGCCGCCGGCCGAGGTGGGCGAGTTGACGCCGCGGGAGCTGGACGTGCTGCGGCTGTTGGCGCGCGGCATGTCGAACGGGGAGATCGCGGCCGCGCTGACCGTGGGCGAGGCGACGGTGAAGACGCATGTGGCGCGGGTGCTGATGAAACTCGGGCTGCGGGACCGGGTGCAGGCGGTCGTCTACGCGTACGAGTCGGGGCTGGTCCGGGCCGGCGGGGGCGCCTGAAATTATCGACGCCCGAGGCGCCGTACGGGCCTCGGGCGTTTTGAACCGTGTTGCCGGGGGTGGCCTCAGCGGAGGACGGCGCCGAGCGCGCTGTCGTCGCCGATCAGGGTGTTGTTCTGCATGTTGATGTTGATCATCCCGTACTGCTCGTTGTAGGCGAAGTTGTCAGAGTTGACCTTCGGCCCCTGCTGGTACGGAGCACTGTGGTGAATCGGGACGATCGAGTCGCAGCCGAACCCACAGGCGGGAGCAGCCTGGGCCGGGGCGGACACTGCCAGGGCGGCGCCGGTCGCGATGAGGAAGCCGCCGAGAGTCAGAGCCGTCTTACGCATGTTGTGCCTTTCAGGTGCGGTGGATCGGGCTATTTCCCGAAATCGAAGTCCGACTTCGGGCCGACGCCCGAAGCGCCATCGGCACTTCGGGCGTCAGTCGTATTAACGATTCCGCTACGCGAGCGGAAACGGCTAATTCACCAGCCGATGATGGTGCCCAGGGAGGCGCCCTCGCCGTTCACCACGTTGTTCTGGGCGGCGAAGTTGAAGCCGTCACCCTTGGCGACCTGGTAGTTGAACGCCTTGTTGTCGTTGTTGACGTGGTACAGGTCGTACGACGGGTAGGACTTGCCGCCGCAGTAGCTGCCGCAGTCCGGGGCCGCCTGGGCGGGAGCGGACACTGCCAGGGCGGCGCCGGTCGCGAGGAAGAGCCCACCCAGGTACAGAGCCGTCTTGCGCATGGTGTTTCCTTTCGGATTTGGGTTTTGGCTTGTTGTGCCAAGGGAAAGTTTGGACGGCACGACCCGCGATCGCTGGGATTTAGACCAACAACTTCTGCCATTTCACCTATTAGAGGAAACTCCCGAAAATCGGCGAGAATCTGGCTAGGGTCACGCGGGGCGACCTTCTTCCCGACACGCCTCCAGGCGCACGAAAGGCCCCCGTCCACGCGTGGACGGGGGCCTTTATGAATGGCTCTACAGGCGCACGCCGAGAAGCGCGTCCACCGTTCGTGTCATCAACTCCGGCGCGCCGGTGTCATCGCCCGCGCCGGACAGCGCGGCCTCCGCCCACGCGTCCACGACCGACAGCGCGGCCGGAGCGTCCAGATCGGTGGCGAGGGCCTCGCGCACCGCGCCGAGCAGGCCCGCGCCGGACGGCCCGGACGGCGCGGCGGCCGCTTCCCGCCACCGGGCCAGCCGCTGCTGGCCCTGCTTGAGCACGTCGTCGGTCCAGTCCCGGTCGGCGCGGTAGTGCCCGGAGAGCAGGCCCAGCCGGACCGCCATCGGGTCCACGCCGTCGCCTCGCAGCCGGGAGACGAAGACCAGGTTGCCGCGCGACTTCGACATCTTCTCGCCGTCCAGGCCGATCATGCCGGCGTGCACGTAGTGCGCGGCGAACGGCTCCGCCCCGGTGAGCACCTCGGCGTGCGCCGCCGAGCACTCGTGGTGCGGGTAGAGCAGGTCACTGCCGCCGCCCTGCACGTCGATCGTGTCGCCGAGCAGGTCGAGCGCGATGGTGGCGCACTCGATGTGCCAGCCGGGACGGCCGGGGCCGAGCTCGCCACCGTCCCACACCGGCTCGCCGTCGCGCGCGCCGCGCCACAGCAGCGGATCGAGCGGGTCGCGTTTGCCGGCCCGGTCCGGGTCGCCGCCGCGCTCGGCGGAGAGCACGGTCATCTCCTCGCGCGACAGGTGCGACTCGTAGCCGAACCGGGGCGCGGCGGAGATGTCGAAGTAGACGTCGCCGGTGCCGTCGCCGAGACGGTACGCCGCGCCTTTCCCGACCAGCTCGACGACGTGCTCGACGATTCGCGGAATGGACTCGACGGCGCCGACGTAGTGCGCGGGCGGGATGATCCGCAGCGCTTCCATGTCCTCCCGGAAGAGGGCCGTCTCCCGCATCGCCAGAACGATCCAGTCCTCGCCGTCCCGCTCGGCACGCTCCAGCAGCGGGTCGTCAATGTCAGTCACATTCTGCACATAACGGACATCATTTCCGGCGTCCCGCCACATACGGTTGACCAGATCGAAGGTGATCATCGTGGCGGCGTGACCGAGATGGGTGGCGTCATACGGTGTGATGCCACAGACGTACATCGTCGCGCTGCCGGCCGGCGTGCTGGGCCGCACCGACGCCCGCGCCGTGTCGTACAACCGCAGCGGCGACCGCGCGGGCGAATCCGGCAGGGTGGGTACGTCGTGGCCGGTCCATGCATCCATGAGGGGAGCCTAGCCAGCGGCCCCGCACGCCACCCGGGGGCGTGAGCTAAACCTCAAGGTTCCGGCCGTCCTAGATCGGCGGCCACGGGATGGCCGGCCAGTCCGTGGGAGGCCGGGGAAACCGCGCGGCCCGCAGCAGCCGTTTCACCCGCAGCGCGGCATGCTGCACCTCGGCGACCGTCAGGTGCTCCTCGAGCGCCTCGCCGAGCGGCCCGGTCAACTGCTCGGCGAGGCGGGTGAGCACCGCCGTGCCCTCGTCCGGCAACGGCTTGCCGGTCCAGCCCCACAGGACCGTGCGCAACTTGTTCTCCACGTGGAAGCTGACCCCGTGGTCCACCCCGTGCAGCCCGCCGGTCGCCGGGTAGAGCACGTGCCCGCCCTTGCGGTCCGCGTTGTTGATCACCGCGTCGAGGATGGCCAGCCGGGCCAGGCGCGGATCGTCGGCATGGGCCAGAGCGAACGCGTCGCCGTCGTCGTCGCGCGCCGCCGCCACCGGAAACCAGCCGGGCGGCACGTCGTAGGCCGGAACGAACCCGATCAGCGCGGGCGCCTGCTCCGGCTCGTCGATCCAGAGCTGCAGCGCCCCCGGGCCGAGCGGCCCGTCCCGCAGGATGGTGGGCGGCACCAGGTCCCACCCGGTGGCCCGGGACACCAGGTAGGCCGACACCTCACGGCCGGCGAGCGTGCCGTCCGGGAAGTCCCACAGCGGGCGCTCGCCGCGCACCGGCTTGTAGACACAGCGCCGGGTCAGCCCGTCCAGGCTGATCTCGGCGCGCAAGGTGGTGTTGGAGGCGTCGACGAGCCGCCCCTCGATCTCGATCCGCCCGCGCCCGAGCAACTCGAGCGCGTCGGCCTCGGCCAGCACTGACGTGGGCTCCGCCGTCACCGGTGGTAACCGTTGTGCCGGGGACAGAGGTGCCCGGCCGGGTCGAGCGGCTGACCGCAGAGCGGGCACGGCGGCCGGCCGGCGGCCACCACCCGGCGGGCCCGGTCGATGAACGCGCGGGTCGCCTCGGGAGTCAGCCGCACCCGCAGCCGGTCCAGATCGTCGTCGGGCTCCTCGTCGTCCTCGGAGTCCTCGTCGTCCTCGTCGTCCTCGAGCGGGCTGCCGGAGAGGTCGCTGTCGGGCTCGCCGGCCTCGATCGCCTCGATCACGACAGTGCCGGTGTCCACGTCGAAGGCCAGACCCAGGGTGCCGACGCGGAACTCCTCGTCGACCGGGGTGTCGAGCGGCTCGTTGTCGTGCACGGCCGGCAGCGCGGCCTCCGGCAGGGTGACGCCGAACCTCTTGTTCGCCTCGAGGAGCAACTCCTCCAGCTTCTCGGCGAGCAGCGACACCTGGACCTTCTCCAGCGCGACGCTGATCACCCGGCCGCCACCGCGGGCCTGGAGATAGAAAGTGCGGTCCCCCGGCTCGCCCACCGTCCCGGCGACGAACCGCTCCGGCGGCTCGAAGGCATGCACTTGGTGGGTCATGCCGACAACCCTAGCCATCCGCGGCGGCAACCGCGCGGGCCAAGGTCCCCGGTTCGCCGAGGGCGCAAACGAGTCCACGCTGCGACTATGCGCCGATCACGGAGCGTTGTCAGACGCCGCCTCCGGCGCCGCCACCCACAGCCGCGTCGCTCTCCGCGGCCTTCTCCCGGCCCCCGGTTCTCGGCGGTACGAGCGAACCCAGCTCACCGGTCTCGTTGAGGCGCACCACGAACGGCCGCCCGGCCGTGTACCGGATCGCCGTGATCGACGCCGGATCGGCCACGATCCGCTGGAACTGGTCCAGGTGCAGACCGAGGGCGTCGGCCACGACTGCCTTGATCACGTCGCCGTGACTGCACGCCAGCCAGACCGCGTCCGGGCCGTGCTCGGCGGTGATCTTCGAGTCCCAGGAGCGGACCGCGGCGACCGCCCGCGCCGACATCGCCGCCATCGCCTCGCCGTTCGGGAAGACGACGGCGCTCGGATGGTGCTGGACCACCTGCCAGAGCGGCTCCTTCGCCAGGTCCTTGAGCCGGCGGCCCTCCCAGTCGCCGTACCCGCACTCGGTCAGGCCCTCCTCGAGCGCCGGCTCGGCGTCCGGCGCCGCCAGGCCGACCGTCTGCCGGCAGCGGATCAGCGGGCTGGAGACGACCGCGGCCAGCGGCAGCCCCCCGATCCGGCCGGCCACCCGGGACGCCTGGGCGCGGCCGGCGTCGTCGAGCTCGACCGGACGGCGGCCGGCCAGCTCACCGGAGGCGTTCGCGGTCGTCCGGCCGTGCCGGAGCAGCAGCACGGTGGCCACTACCGGGCCACACCGGACTCGGCGAAGGCCTCGGCCACGATCCGCAGCGTCCGCAGGCCACTCTCCAGATCACCCACGTACGGGCTGATCGACAGCGTGCCGACGCCGGCCGCCGCGTACTCCTCGATCCGCTTCCGCACCTGCTCCCGGGAGCCGATGATCGAGGTGCGCTCGATGAACTCGCGCGGCACCGCGGCCGCCGCCTCCGCCGGTCTCCGGCTCAGATAGAGGTCCTGCACCAGCTTCGCCTCGTCGGCGTAGCCGAGCCGGACCGCCAGGGCGTTGTAGAAGTTCTGCTCCCGGCTGCCCATCCCGCCGACGTACAGGGCCGCGTACGGCCGGATCACGTCGGCGCACGCGTCCAGGTCGTCGCCGATCGCCACCGGCACACCGGCCACCACGTCGAACCCGGACAGCCCGAGGCCCCGCCGGGCCCGGCCGGCCGCGATGTGCCGCAGGTGGTCGCCGGCCGCGTCCGGCGCCACGAAGATCCCCAGCCAGCCGTCGGCGATCTCACCGGCCAGCTCCAGATTCCTCGGGCCGACCGCGGCCAGGTAGACGGGAATCCCGGTACGCGCCGGGCGGAAGCCCAGCTTGAGCGGCTTGCCGGCGCCGCCCGGCAGCGGCAGCGTGTAGTGCTCGCCCTGATAGGACACCGGCTGCCGGGACAGCGCCTGCCGGACGATGTCCACGTACTCCCGGGTGCGGGCCAGCGGCTTGGCGAACCGCACACCGTGCCAGCCCTCGGACACCTGCGGGCCGGAGACGCCCAGGCCCAGCCGGAACCGCTTGCCGGACAGAGTGTCCAGAGTGGCGGCGGTCATCGCGGTCATCGCCGGGGTCCGCGCCGGGATCTGCATGACGGCCGCGCCCAGGTCGATCCGCTCGGTCTGGCCGGCGATCCAGGCGAGCATGCTCACCGTGTCCGATCCGTACGCCTCCGCGGCCCAGACCACGGAGTAGCCGAGCCGGTCCGCCTCCCGTGCCATGGCGAGATGGTCGGCGGGGGTGCTCCACGCCGTCTGGTAGCCGAGACTGAGTCCGAGCCGCACCGAACCGCCCTCCCGAGATCTTGATGAGTCCCGGGCAAGCCTACTGACCGGTGGCCGACCCGTTTCGGTCCGGTAACCGACCCGCCCGGCTGATGCTCGAGCATTTCGCGAATGGTGTGGCCTGAATAAGGTTCACTCATGCATCAGCGACCGCTCGGCCGAAGCGGGCTAGCGGTTTCGCGGCTCGCGCTCGGCACCATGACCTGGGGCCGGGACACCGACCCCGACGACGCGGCGGATCAGCTGAAGATCTTCCTGGAGGCGGGCGGCACGCTTCTGGACACCGCCGACGTGTACGGCGACGGCGACGCCGAGTCGGTGATCGGCTCCCTGCTCGACCACCTGGTGCCCCGCGACGAGGTGGTGATCGCCACCAAGGCCGGCCTCACCCCGCACCGCTACCGTCCGCGCGACGGCTCCCGGGGCAACCTGCTGCGCTCCCTCGACGCGTCGCTGCGCCGGCTCGGCACCGACTACGTCGACCTGTGGCAGGTGCACGGCTACGACGCGCAGACCCCGTTCGAGGAGACCCTGGCGGCGCTCGACCACGCGGTGGCCAGCGGCCGCGTCCGCTACGTCGGGGTGTCCAACTTCGCCGCCTGGCAGACCGCGCGGGCCGCCACCTGGCAGGCGGCCTACCCGGGCCGGGCGCCGATCGTGGCCGCCCAGATGGAGTACTCCCTGCTCGAACGCGGTATCGAGCGGGAGATCCTGCCGGCCGCCGCCGCCCTCGGCTTCGGGGTGCTGGCGTGGTCGCCGCTGGGCCGCGGCGTGCTCACCGGCAAGTACCGCAACGGCCGGCCGCTCGACTCCCGGGCCGCCTCCGAGCACATGGCCCCGTTCGTGCGGACCTATCTGGAACCGCGCAGCTCCAGCATCGTCGAGGCGGTGGTCACCGCGGCGAGCGGCCTGAGCGTGTCCCCGCTCGAGGTGGCGCTCGCCTGGATCCGCGACCGTCCCGGCGTGGCCGCCGCGATCCTGGGCGCCCGCACGGCCGGTCAACTGGAGGGCGCGCTGCGCAGCGAGCACCTCACGCTGCCCGCGGAGATCGCCTTCGCCCTCGACGACGTCTCCGCCATCGAGGTCGGCTACCCCGAACGTGAGGGCGCCAGCCACCCCCACAGCCCCTACGACTGACGATCCCCGTCGAACCGCGGCGGGCCCACCAGAGGCACCACCTGGTGACGGGTCCTCGACCGCGGTGACCCGGGGCGCCGGCGCCTGCGGTGAGAGGTGCGGTGCCGCCCCGCTTCGCCGGGCACCGAGCACGGAGGACAAGAATAGCCGCTGGTCAGCGCTTGTCGGAGACCCTGGAGCGGGTGCAATCTAGACGCCATGGACTACGAATACGCGCCGCTCCGGTTGCCTTCGAATGTCGATCGTCTGACCGCGGCGGCGCAGCTCGCCATACAGGCCGAATTCTCCGGCTGGGAGCTGGCCAGGGTTCAGCTCTTCGCCGACGGGAGCCGCAAGGTGATGCTGCGGCGCCGCCTGCAGCCGACGCCGCAGCCCGGCCTCAGTTACTGACAGGGCCCGCCCGCTCCCGCGGACGGGCCCTGGTCCGTCAGTGGTGGTGGTGACCGGCGTGGTCGTGGTCGTGGTCGTCCTCGTCGGGCAGGAACGGGTGCTCGTCGAGCCGGCCGACCAGCATGTCGCCCTCGACCGGGGCGAACGGGCCACTGCCGTCCGCGTCGTCGAAGGCCTCCAGGTCGAGCGGCTTGGCCACCTCGGTGACGGTGAGCAGGCCGTCCAGCGGCTCCAGCTCGGGCACGTCGAGGGAGGCGAGCGACCCGTCGCCGGCCTGCAGCAGCTCGAGCACGGCCTCGCCGACGGACTCGACCGGGCCGGCGTCCTCGTCCTCGGGGACGGAGCTGCGCCGGGCGGCCTCGGCGACCCGCAGCAGTGCGGAGACGCTGGGCACCCGGTAGTCACGGCGCTGCCGGACCGAGACGACCTGCGGGTGCGGGTCGGCGCCGGCCGCGCCACCGGACTCGGCGAGCTGGCCGAACCTGCGGTCGGCCTCGTCCGGGTCGATGGCCTCGACGTCCCACGGCGTGACTTCGCCGAAGGCGTCGAGCAGCTTCTCGTCGTACGCGAAAGAGGCGTTGTTGAGGTCGACGTACGCCTGCCAGACGTCGTCGTCGTCGATGCGGCCCGCGGCCACCTTGACGGCCGCGAGGTGCGCCCGCGCCGCCTCGACCACCCGCTCGAGGGCCTCGTCGAGCTCGGCGTTCTGGTCAGTCATGGAATTGGGGGTCCTTCCGATTTCAGCTGTTTCGGAGCAAACGATCGAGCACACGCACGCCGAACTTTAGTCCCTCCACCGGAACTCGCTCGTCGATGCCGTGGAAGAGCGCACTGAAGTTGAGATCCGGAGGCAGGCGCAGCGGCGCGAACCCGAAGCAGCGGATGCCCAGGGTGGCGAAGGCCTTGGCGTCGGTGCCCCCGGACATCAGGTAGGGCACGGTGCGCGCGCCCGGGTCCTCGGCTCGCAGCGCGGCGCCCATGGCGTCGACCAGCGCCCCGTCGAACGAGGTCTCCACGGCCGGCTGCTGGTGCACGTGCTCGATCTCCAGGTCCGGCCCGATCACCTCGCGCAGCTCGCGCAGGAACGCGTCGGCGTGGCCCGGCAGGGTCCGGCAGTCGATGGTGGCCGACGCCCGGCCCGGGATGACGTTGTCCTTGTAGCCGGCTTCCAGGCGGGTCGGGTTGGCGGTGTTGCGCAGGGTGGCGCCGATCAGGTTGGCGATCGGGCCGAGTTTGGCCACCGCGAGCTCCGGCTCGTCCGGGTCCAGTTCGATCTCCAGAGCCTCGCTGACCTGTTCCAGGAAGGACCGTACGGTCGGGGTGACCACGGTCGGGAACCGGTGCCGACCGACCCGCGCGACGGCTTCGGACAGCGCGGTGACGGCGTTGTCGTCGTGGATGAAGGAGCCGTGACCGGGCCGCCCGGTGGCGTGCACCCGCAGCCAGTCGAGCCCCTTCTCGGCGGTTTGGACGAGGTAGAGCCGCAGGTCGTCGTTGACCGTGTACGAATAGCCGCCGACCTCGCCGATCGCCTCGGTGCAGCCGTCGAACTCGTCCGGGTGGTTGCGGGCCAGCCACTGGGAGCCGTACTCCATGCCGGCCTCCTCGTCGGCGGTGTAGGCCAGGACGATGTCGCGCGGCGGGACGTAGCCGGTGCGCTTCCACTCGCGGACGACGGCCAGCACCATGGCGTCGAAGTCCTTCATGTCGACCGCCCCGCGGCCCCACAGGTAGCCGTCCTTCTCCTCACCGGCGAACGGCGGCGCCGACCACTCGCTCGCGTCGGCCGGGACCACGTCGAGGTGACCGTGGACGAGCAGCGCGCCCCGCGCGGGGTCGGCGCCGGGTATCCGGGCGATCAGGTTGGCCCGTCTCGGCGCCGACTCCAGCAGCCGAGACTCGATCCCGACCTCACCCAGCTTCTCCGCGACGTACTCCGCGGCGGCCCGCTCCCCCACGGTGGTCCGCTGATCGCCGGTGTTGGTGGTGTCGATGCGCAGCAGGTCACGGCAGAGCCCGGTGACCTCCCTCTCGGCGGTGGTGTCCATCCGCCCTTCTTACCAGCAGCCGGTCACGGAGGTTTGGCCGGTGAGCCGGGACGGGTATCGGGACGGCCGTGTCCGACGTGAACCTTCCCCCGCTTCCGCCGACCGGCGGCGAGACCTCCGGTCGCAGCATCGTCGACGTGGTCGGCGAGCAGCACCGGCAGATCCTCGCCCTGACCGAGCGGCTGAGGTCGGAGCCCGGCGACCCGCGGGTCGTCTCCGTGCTGGTCGCCACCGTCTCCCGGCATCTGAGCGCCGAGGAGCAGTATCTCTATCCGGCGGTGCGGGCCGCGGTGCCCGGCGGCGACCGGATCGCCGACCGGGAGCTGGCCGAGGACGCGCTGCTGCTGCGCCTGCTGAGCGACGGGGACGTGCGGGAGTTCGGCGCCGCGATCGAGCGGCACGTGGCGGCCGACGCCGGGGAGCTGCTGCCGTTGCTGGAGCAGATGGTGTCCGCGGAGGA
Source organism: Actinoplanes sp. NPDC049802 (assembly GCF_040656595.1). Taxonomy (NCBI): domain Bacteria; kingdom Bacillati; phylum Actinomycetota; class Actinomycetes; order Micromonosporales; family Micromonosporaceae; genus Actinoplanes; species Actinoplanes sp. NPDC049802. The sequence continues at coordinate 69,525 of NZ_JBFAMR010000012.1, read as the reverse complement.
TCTGGTGCGGCTGGGCAACCGGTTCGAGACGGCCGAGGAGGCGGCGCCGACCCGTCCGCATCCGGCAACGCCGTCGTCACCGCCGTGGAACAAGGTGGTGGACCCGATCGTCGGTGTGGTGGACAAGGTCCGGGACGCGGTCACCGCGCGCACCACGTACGTACGCGATCTGTAACAAACGCGGGATCGCGTGGGGTAAGTGCCCTTCGTCCTGTTCGTTCATACGTTTGTCACAGGTTGCCGATCATTCCACGGCTCCTGGACTAGCGTTCGATCCCGTTCTAGTCCTAACGTCACGCTATGAACCTCGAGCTGCGGCATCTGAAGGTGGTCTGCGCCATCGCGGAGACCGGCAGCGTGACCAAGGCCGCGTCACAACTCGGCCTTGCCCAGCCTGCGCTCACCGCCCAACTTCAGCGGATCGAGCGCACTCTGGGTGGCCCGCTGTTCGACCGTGACCGCCGGGGGGCGCGCCCCACGGCCCTGGGGGAGCTGGTGCTGTCCCGCGCCAGGGTTCTGCTGCCAGCCATGAAGGGCCTGCAGGACGAGGCGGCCCGGCTGGCCGCCGGCGGCGGGCACGACACGATGAGCAGGTACCGGATCGGCGCGATCAGCGGCCCCGTGGTGGCCCATCTGGTGCACCGCCTGTCGGCCACCCAGCCGGAGGCGCAGATCTCCACGCACGCGTCGTACTACATCTCCGAGCTGTCGAACATGGTGCTCGCCGGCAAGCTGGACTACGCGCAGGTGGGCGTCTGCGGCGACGCCATCCCCTCGGCGGAGTACGGGCTGGTCTGGGAGACGATCGGCATCGACGCGGTCTGCGTGCTGATGCCGGAGGACCACCCACAGGCCAAGAACATGGAGGTCGACCTCTCCGACCTGGCCGACGAGCACTGGGTGGCCGGCGCCGGCGACGGCTGTTTCGGCGACTGTTTCGCCGCGGCGTGCGCCCGCGCCGGGTTCGCCCCGCGCCGGGTGCTCGAGTCGGATGTCCGCAACTGCATCGACATGGTGGAGCTGGGCTCCGCGATCGGTCTGTGCCAGCCCACCTTCCGGGCTCCGGCCGGGCTGGTCAGCCGTCCGCTGATGGGTGCGCCGCTGCGCTGGCGGATGATCCTCGGCTGGCACCCGGACTCCCAGGCGGCCCGCAGCGCGCCCATCCTGATGGGTCACGCGCAGGAGGCGTACCAGGAGACCCTGGCCCGCAACGAGAACTACATGGAGTGGATCCGTACGCAGACCCACCTGGGTGGGGGCAGCAGCCAGCTCGCCGCGGCCTGAGACGGATCGAGGGGGCAGCGCCCCCTCGATCCGGGCGGTCAGGCGGCCGTCGTGACGGCCACGTCGAAGGTGAGCGAGCCGTCGCGGGCGTCCACCCGGACCGTACGGCCGGGGGCGAGATCGGCGGCGAGCAGCATCCTCGACAGCCGGTTGTCCAACTCCCGCTGGATGGTCCGGCGCAGTGGCCGGGCCCCGAACTCGGGCTGGAAGCCCCGCTCGGCCAGCCAGTCCACCGCCGCCGAGGTGATGTCCAGGGTGACGTCCTGGGCGTGCAGGCGCCGGCGGGTCTCCTCGAGCAGCATCTCGGTGATCCGGTGCAGTTGGCCGCTCTCCAGCTGCCGGAAGATGATGATCTCGTCGATCCGGTTGATGAACTCGGGCCGCAGCTGTTCCTTGAGCCGCCGGTCGAGCCGGTCGCGCAGTTCCTCGTCGGGCGAGCGGCCGGTGTCCGCGCCGCCGAAGCCGACGCTGCGGGTGCTGCCGTTGATCAGGTCGGCCCCGAGGTTGCTCGTCATGATCAGTACGGTGTTCTTGAAGCTGACGGTCCGTCCCTGGCTGTCGGTGAGCCGCCCGTCGTCGAGCACCTGCAGCAGCACGTTGAAGACGTCCGGGTGCGCCTTCTCGATCTCGTCCAGCAGCACCACGCTGTACGGCCGCCGCCGCACCGCCTCGGTGAGCTGTCCCGCCTCGCCGTAGCCGACGTATCCGGGCGGCGCCCCGACCAGCCGGGACACCGTGTGCCGCTCCTGGAACTCGCTCATGTCCAGCCGGATCATCCGGTCCGGCTCGCCGAACAGGGCTTCGGCCAGTGACCGGGCCAGCTCGGTCTTGCCGACGCCGGTGGGGCCGAGGAACAGGAAGCTGCCGACCGGCCGGTCCGGGTCGCCCAGTCCGGCCCGGGACCGGCGGACCGCTTCGGCGACCGCGCCGACCGCTTCCTCCTGGCCGATGACGTGCTCGTGCAGGTGCTGTTCGAGGCGGAGCAGACGGTCCCGTTCGGCCTCGGTGAGCTGGGCCACCGGGATGCCGGTGGACCGCGACACCACCTCGGCGATCTCGTCCGGCGTCACCTGCGGCACCCCTACGGCGCCCGCGCCGTCGCCGGCCAGTTCCGCCTTCAGCGAGTTGATCTGGTCGCGCAGCTCGGAGGCCTGCTCGTAGTGTTCGGCGGCGACCGCCTGGTCCCGGTCCCGGGAGAGCTGCTCGAGGCGGCGCTCCAGCTCGCGGCGGTTGGCGTCCGGCGTCTTGGTGCGCAGCCGGACCCGCGCGCCGGCCTGGTCGATCAGGTCGATCGCCTTGTCCGGCAGGAACCGGTCGGTGAGGTACCGGTCGGACAGCACGGCCGCCGCGTCCAGCGCCTCGTCGGTGATCCGGACCTGGTGGTGGGCCTCGTAGTTGTCGCGCAGCCCGCGCAGGATCCCCACGGTGTCCTCGACGCTCGGCTCGCCGACCAGCACCGGCTGGAAGCGCCGGGCCAGGGCCGCGTCCTTCTCGATGTTCTTCCGGTACTCGTCGAGCGTGGTCGCGCCGATGACGCGCAGCCGCCCGCGGGCGAGGGCCGGCTTGAGCATGTTGCCGGCGTCCATGCCGCCGCCCTCGCCGCCACCGCCCACGCCGACCACGGTGTGGATCTCGTCCATGAAGACGATCAGGTTGTCGCCGGAGGCCTGGATCTCGTCGATGACCTTCTTCAGGCGCTCCTCGAAGTCGCCGCGGTACCGGGTGCCGGCGACCAGCCCGGCCAGGTCGAGCTGGACGACCCGCTTGTCCTGGAGGGTGAGCGGCACCTCGCCGTCCACGATCCGCTGGGCCAGGCCCTCGACGATCGCGGTCTTGCCGACGCCGGCCTCGCCGATCAGCACCGGGTTGTTCTTGGTGCGGCGGGACAGGATCTCGACGGCCTGCTCGATCTCGTCGGCCCGCCCGATCACCGGGTCGATCTCGCCGCGCCGCGCCGACTCGGTGAGGTCCACGCCGAACTGCTCCAGGGTGGGGGTGGGTGCCGCGGGGCTGTGCGTGGCGCCGGACGGTTTCGGCAGCTCGCTGTGGTGCGGGATGGAGCGCGGGTCGACGATCCGCCCGGCCAGCAGGCGGCCGGCCGCGGAGTCGGTGTTCAGCCCGAGCGCCATCAGGATGTGCTCGGGGCCGATGTAGGAGGCGCCGACCGCCCGGGAGATCTGCAGGCTGTCCAGCAGTGCCCGCTTGGCCGCCGGGGTCAGCGCGACACTGTCCGGCAGGTCTCTGGTGGCGTCCGCCGGGCGGCCCATCTCGGCGAGCAGCCGCTCCGGGTCGGCGCCGGCCCGGCGTACGGTCTGCTTCATCGCCTCCTGCTGGAGCAGCGCCCAGAGCAGGTGATCGGTGTCCAGGTCGGCCGGCCGGCCCACGCCTCCGGCCAGTTCGGCGGCCCGGCGTGCCGCATCGGCGAGCACCTGCCGGGCGTCGTTGCTCATGTAACGCGCGATGTCGAAACGCTGCGCCGACCGGCGCGGCTCGGCCGCACCGAAGAAGCGCGCGAACAGGTCGTCCCACTGGCCGGGCCCAGCCGGCCCGAACGCTCCGATGCTCATCTGTCTCTCTTCTCCTGGTACCTCGGGCCGGAGTCCCCGCAGGGCTACCCGGCCGCCTGGACGGCAAACTCCCGCCGCCCGAGGGTTAGAACCGCGTGAACCACCCCGGCGATTCCCGGATCACGCGAAAACTTGACTCCAGTAGGCTCAACTTCATGTCGGTTCCCTCGGATCCACCCTTCCTGACCCCGGAGTTCTTGGCGCCCGATTCCGGCGACCCCGGCGTCCCGCTGATCGTCGTGGACGGGGCGAACGTGGTGGGCTCCGTCCCGGACGGCTGGTGGCGGGACCGGGCGGGCGCGGCGGAGCGGCTCCGTGACCGCCTGGCGGCGGTGCCCGCCGCCGGCCTTCCGGACGTCCCGGCCCCCGTCGAGGTGGTCCTGGTGGTCGAGGGCCGGGCACGCGACATCCCGCGGGCTCCGGGCGGGGTGCGCGTGGAGCGCGCCACCGGCTCCGGCGACGACAAGATCGTTGATCTGGTACGCGGAACGGCCGCCACCAGGCGCACCATCGTCGTGACCGCCGACCGCGGCCTCCGCGACCGGGTCACCGCCCTGGGCGCCGAGGTCCGCGGCCCGTCCTCGGTCCCCCGCTGACCCTCTTCGGCTGACCCCCGGCCGGGGGCGTTTCGTCACCCTGGCGGCGGGTGTTCGCGACGCTTCGCACATGACCACCGGCCACCCCTCTCTCCATTGTGGATCTTCGTCCGATACGATCCCACCTGCGCGATCTTCGGTCGCGCCGGGGAAACCCGCGGTTGTGCCGTGCCTGGCAGGGTCTGCCAAAACCGGGCGACCGAGGACAGCCATACCGGAACCGGGCGGTAGGCTGGGACCGCAAGCCGTGAAACCCGCACAGGAGGCTGCCCGGGTGGCCAGTGTCGCCGAACTCAGAGCTGCCGTGGAGGCCGCGCTTCAACAGGTCACCGAGGCACAGCAGGCGATAGAGGCGGCGAAACAGAAGATCGGCGAGGCCCAGCAGAGCCTGGCCGCCGCCCTCGACGGCAGCGGCAACGAAGCGGTCAGCGCCGCCCACGCCTCGCTGTCGCACGCCGAGCAGCAGTTGGAGGACGGGTTCAACGCCACCGTGGCCGCGGTCGAACAGGCGCACACCTACACGGCGAACCTCTGACGCGATGTCGCTGCTCCAGGAACTCGGCGCCCAGATCCGCGCCACCTCCGACGACCTGCCGACGGGCCTGGTCACGATGGCGATGGAGAAACTGCGCGCCGCCACCGAGCTGATGCGCTGGGTCCAGGAGGAGTCCAGTCAGGACATCGGCGTGGCCCGGCTCGCCCACGCCACCGAGCACGTGGAGACCACGGCCGCCGCCCTGCGCGGCACCCAGGACGCGGTGGAGAGATATCTCGCGGTCCTCGGCCTGGCCGGCGTCCCCGGCGCCCCCGCCGGCCAGGAGTGGCGCGAGGGCCTGCGCCGGGAGGAGGAGCGCCCGCGCCCGGAGCGGACCGAGACGGCCCCTTCGGTGCAGACGCTGGGCCCGTGGTGGCAACGGCGGGTCGCCGAACTGACCGGGGAGAACCCGCCCGGCGAGCGCTCCGGCTCCGGCGAGTCGCCGGACTCCTCGGAGCTGCTGCGCCGGATCGCGGCCGGCGTCCGCTCCGGTGACCGGGCCAGGCTCGGGCGCGAGCTGCACGCGGTGAACGCCTCGACCGGCCTGGGCCTGTCGGCGGTCACTCCCCCGGTGCTGCACCGGCTGGCCGGCGACCTGCTCGGCCACGATCCCCGCCCGGAGGACGTGCCACGACTGCGGACCGCGGCCGAGGGCCGGGTGCGGGCGCTGCTGCCCGGCACCGAACCGCACGTGCTGGAGACCCTCCTGATGCGGATCTGCCGGGTGCCGGTGAAACAGCAGCAGGAGAAGCGCGGCGACCGGCCGGCCGGGCACCCGGCCGACAGCGCGGTGACCGCGAGCGTGCTGACCGGGGTGCTGCTGGCCCGGCTCGGCCGGGACGTGGGCGCCCTCGACCCGGACGCGCCGGAGCCGGCCCGGTCCCGGCCCCGGCCCGCCGGCCGGGAGGAGCAGCGGTGAGCCGCGCCCGGGTTTCCGTAACTGCGACGATGCCGGCAGGTCATGGCTGAATCCACCAAGCACCGGGTGATGGAGATCCGCGCCGGGCTGTCCCACGCGCTCGGCGCCGCGCAGGTCGCGCTCTCCCGGGCGCAGGAGGCCCTGGCGGAGGCGGAGGCCCGGTACCGCCGGGTCAGCGCCGCCGCGACAGCGCGTAAACGGAAACTGAGCGCGACCCGGGACGAGCGCATCCGCGAGATCGATGCCTGGCACGACACCGAGCTGGCGGCGCTGGCCGGGGCGGCGGCCGCCGCGGCCGACCGGGCGGCCCCGGGCGCGGCCGGCGAGCCGTGGCACAGCTGGGAGCCCACGCCGCTGGACACCGCCGCGGAGCTGCGGGTCGGCCGGCTCATGCTGCCCGAGGCACCGGTGCCGTCCCCGGTCCGCACCGAGCGCCCGGACCCGGCCGGCGCGGACACCTGGGCCGGTGGCGCGTGGGCCGGCGCGCCCGGCGAGGTCACCGAGCCGCAGGCCGGGCCGGAGAGCGGACAGCCGCCGGTGGCCGGGCCGGTCCCGGAGGACGGGCCGCCCGAGGTGCCGGCCCTGGTGCCGCTGCTCGACCACGGGCACATCGTCATCGACGGCGACCGGCGGGCCGGTGACGACGTGGCGGCCGGGCTGCTGCTGCGCGCGCTCGGCACCAGCACGCCCGGGCACCTGAAGATCATCGGGTACGACCCGGAGAGCCTGGGCGGTGGTCTGGCCGGATTCGCGCCGCTGGCCACCGCCGGGGTGCTGACCTTCGTCGGCCCGGGCGGTCTGGAGAAGCTGCTGGACGAGCTGGTCGGGCACGTACGGCGGGTCAACGAGACGGTGCTGGCGGGTGAGTACTCGTCGTTGCGCGAGCTGCACCGGGCCACCCGGCGCCGGCCCGAGCCGTGGCGGGTGGCGGTGCTGCTCGGCGGCGGCGAGCTGTCCCGGCACGAGCGGTCCCAGCTGGACCGGCTGCTGCGTACCGGGGCGGCGTGCGGGGTGCACCTGGTGATCCGGGGGCTGTCCGTGCAGCCGGGCCCGGGGATCGAGGTCGTGGTGGCGGCCTCCGGCGACGGCGCCCGGATCGGAAGCGCCGGCGACCTGCCGGTACGGCTGGATCCCGGCCCGCCGCCATCCGTGGTGACCGCGACCTGCCGGCAGATCGCCGAGGCGGTCGCCGCCGGGCCGGCGCCGGTCGCGCTGGACAGCCTGCTGCCGGTCTCCGGCGAGGAGTGGTGCGAGGAGTCGGCGACCGGGCTGACCGCCCCGCTCGGTGACAGCCCGCAGGGCGCCCGGGTGCTGGTCACGCTGAGCGACTATCCGCCGCATGCGCTGATCGCCGGGCCGTCCGGCACCGGCAAGACCAACTTCATCTACGCCTGGATGGGGGCGCTGGCGGCCCGCTACTCCCCCGGAGAGCTGGCCTTCTACCTGCTCGACTTCAAGGAGGGGGTGTCGTTCGCCCGGTTCGCGCCGGGCCGGCGGGACCCCACGTGGCTGCCGCACGTACGCCTGGTGGGGGTGAACGTCAACACCGACCGTGAGTTCGGTCTGGCGCTGCTGCGGTTCCTCAGCGGCGAGCTGCGGCGCCGTGCCGACGCCGCCAAGCAGCACGAGGTCACCAACCTGGCCGAACTGCGGGCCGAGGACCCGGGCGGGTCGTGGCCGCGGATCGTCGCGGTGGTCGACGAGTTCCAGGTGCTGCTGGCCGGGCGGGACACCGTCGCCGCCGAGGCGGTCGACCTGCTGGAGGACCTCGCCCGGCGGGGCCGGTCGCAGGGCATCCATCTGATCCTGGCCAGCCAGGACGTGTCCGGCATCGAGGCGTTGTGGGGGCGCCCCGCGCTGGTCGCCCAGTTCAGCCTGCGGATCGCGCTGCCCCGGGCCCGCCGGGTGCTCGCCGAGACGAACGCGGCGGCCGACTCGCTGCCCCGCTACCACGCCGTGGTGAACGCGGACTCCGGCGCCACCGAGGCGAACCGGGTGGTCCGGGTGCCGGCGGCCGGCGACCGGGAGCAGTGGGCCGCCCTCCAGCACCGGCTGTGGCGGCGGCGCCCGCCCGGCGACGCGCCGCCCCGGCTGTTCGACGGTGACGTGATCCCGAAACTGGCCGACAGCCCGGACTTCCGTGCGCTGCGGGCCACCGAGTCGCCGGCCGCGCCGATCGCCCTGCTCGGCGAGACCATCGACGTGACGGCCCGGTCGGCGCGTACCGTGCTGCGGCGCGCGCCCGGCCGCAACCTGGCCGTGCTCGGCACCCGGGTGGACGAGGCGTGCGCCGTGCTGGCGACCGCGGGCCGCTCCCTGGCCGCGCAGTTCACCCCGGAGGGGGCCCGGTTCTCGGTGGTCTGCCTGGATCCCGACGCCCGGGCGTCCGCGGAGGCACTGCACGCGCGGATCCCGGACTGCGGGTGGTACGACGCGGAGAACGTGGACTGGCTGCTGGAGGACGCCGCCGCGGAGGCGACCGCCGCGTGGCCCGCCGACCGCCCGCACTTCATCCTGATCTACGCGGCCGACGCGCTGCCCGGCGGCAAGGCGGCCGGCGACCAGTTGCGCACCGTCCTGCGGCAGGGGCCGGAGCGGCGGCTGCACGTGCTCGGCTGGTGGCGGGGGGCCGGCCTGCTGCGGGACAGCCTCGGCGGGCACGCCGCCCGGACCGACGCGATCGGCTCCTGGGTGGCCCTGGACGTGCACGGCAGCGAACTGTCGCCGTACTACCCGGGGACGGGCGCGCCGAACTGGTACCCACGCCCGTGGCGGGCCCTGCATTTCGACCGCTCGGTGCATCGTGGCGCCGAGGTGATCATCCCCTACGGAAATTCATGAGCGACGCGACCCGCAGCGACGCGACCCGGAGCGACGCGGAGGCGGCATGAGCGAGCTGGAGCCGGCGGACTTCGAGCGGGCCGACTACCGGACCGTCCTGCGCCGCCTCACCACCCTGGACGAGCGGGCGGCCACCCTGCGCGAGGAGGCGCAGCGCTGGCACACCGAGCGCCGGGCCGCCGCCGAGGCCGCGGTCCGGGAGGCGGCCGGGCAGCTGGACGACGCCGAGCGTGAGGTCCGCCGGGCCCGGCGCGACCTGGAGCACGTGGACGCCCGGGCGGCCGGTCTGTGGTCGGAGTTCGTGCACCGGGTCGGGCCCGCCGCGGAACGGTTCGGGCGTACCCTGCCGCCGGCCAGCATCCCGCGGCAGCGCGGCGACCGGGATGCGGCGGACTATCTGGACGAGGTGGAGAGCCGGGTCAAGTACACGCCACCGGCCCGGCCGATCACCTTCGGCACCAAGTTCCTCTTCGGGCTGCTGGGGCTGGCCGGCGGGCTGCTCGGGGTGACCGGCAACCTGCTGGTCCGCCGGACCGGGGAGGCGGCCGGCGGCGAGTGGCAGCAGGCCGCGCCGGTGGTGGCGCTGCTGGTGCTGCTCTGCTGCCCGGTTCTGGCCGTGGTGACGGCGAAGCTGATCGCCGACCGCCGTGGCGCCGGCCTGGACACGGCCGCCGTCGTGACGGTTCTCGGCACCGGCCTGCTGACGGCCGCGCTGTTGTTCAGCGCGGTTCAGCTCGCCCAGCCGAGCTGACCCGCCGCGCCGCCTCCTCGCGGAGGGCGGCCGGCACGTCGGGCCCGGTGTCGCCGCCGCCGTGGGCCTCGTCGTACTCGTAGTCGCCGGTCTGCTCGACCGGATCGTCGGTCTGCTGTTCGTCGGGTGTGTCCGTCATGAGACGGAAGGTACCCGGGTATGTGGGTTGCATGTTGTGGATCGGGACGTCGGGTTGGCAGTACCGGGACTGGCGGCCGCCGAAGGGGTCCGGCGGCGCCGGATTCCTGTACCCGGCCGGGCTGCCGCAGCGGGCCTGGCTGGAGCACTATGCGGAACGGTTCGCCACGGTCGAGGTGAACAACGCCTTCTACCGGCTGCCGGAGCGGTCGACCTTCGCGCGGTGGCGGGAACGGACGCCGGACGGCTTCGTGGTGGCGGTCAAGATGAGCCGCTTCCTGACGCACGTGAAGCGGCTGCGGGAGCCGGCCGAGCCGGTGGCCCGGTTCCTGGAGCGGGCGTCGGCGCTCGGCGACCGGCTGGGCCCGGTGCTGCTGCAGCTGCCGCCGACGCTGCGGGCCGATCTGGACGCCCTGGACGCGACTCTGTCGGAGTTCCCGAAGGGGGTACGGGTGGCGGTGGAGCCGCGGCACGACAGCTGGTTCAGCCGTGACTGCGAAGGCCTGCTGCGCCGGCACGGGGCCGCTCTCTGCTGGGCCGACCGTCGTGGGCGGCCGGTCGCCCCGCTCTGGCGGACCGCGGATTTCGGGTATCTGCGCCTGCACGAGGGGGCCGCGAACCCGTGGCCGCGGTACGGCCGGGCGGCGCTGCGTTCGTGGCTGGATCGCTGCGGCGTACCGGAAATGTTTGTGTTCTTCAACAACGATCCGGGTGGCGCCGCCGTGATCGACGCCGGTGTGATGGCCACCGAAGCCGAGCGGCGCGGCCTTGAAATCAGCCGGGTTCCGCGAGTGCGGGCGCGCCGGTAAACGGTTGCAGAATTGCGCATGTGTGGCGGCCGCCACCATTTTCGAAAGTGACACCGCCGGGTTTTCGTGTGCGTGCCGAATACCGGGCCCGCCGGTTGGACGGGCCCGGTCTGTCGTCAGCTGGCCCGGCGCTCGCGGACCTGCTTGCAGTTGACGCACGAGGTGGCCGAGGGGAACACCTCCAGCCGCTCCACCGGGATCGGCTTCGAGCAGCCCTCACAGTTCCCGTACGTCCCCTCGTCGAGCCGGTGCAACGCGTGCTCCGCCTGGGTCCGCCGGTCCAGCAACGTCCTCAACAGCGAGGTCGCGGCGTCGCGCTCGGCCGTCTTCGATCCGCTGTCGGCCTGGTCGTCGCCGGCCGCGTCGCCGATCTCGACCAGCCGAAGCCGGGTGTTCTGGGCGACGGCCTCTTCGTACTCGGTGTTGAGCTCCTCGAATCGGCTCTGCAGGATCACCCGGATCTGCTCGATCTCCTCGACCGAGCGCAGCCCCTTCGCCGTGCTCGCGCCCTTACCCGCAACAACCGCTCCGTTGACGAGCATGCAGTCCCCCTGCCCTTCCCTCAGCCCCAGCCGGTGGCCATCCGCCGGGTCACCCTCGCCCCCGGCCGGCTCCGCGTGTGGAGCCGGTCGATACCCACCGCCGGAGATCCCAAACGGGACCCCCGCGAAAAAGTAACCGGAGCATAACTGTCAGTGGTGGGATCCGCCACGGACTCGGCACGCGGGTCTTGTGCCGAGGGTCACCAGTCGGTCACGACGAGCGCTGGGCGCTTCGGGTCGTCGAGACGAACGACCACGTCAGCGAAGGTTTCCGGGGCCACCTCGGCGGCGTAGCGGTGGTACGCCGGAAGAGTCCAGGCGGCCTCCGGCGGGGTACGCCGGGCCAGCGCCGCCGGGGACAGCTCAAGGTGGACGGAGAAATCGAACGGCAGCCCCGAGCCGAGCAACAGCGGCCCGCTGACCAGCACGATCGCGCCCGGCGGGAGCTCCTGGTAGGGGTACCGGGCGGCCCGGTCGGCCGCCGCGTCCCAGAGACGGCCGACGATCCGGCCCGATCCGCCCGGTCCCGCCGGGGCGAGAACCTCGCGGATCAGCCCGGCGTCGTCGAACCAGCCGGTGTAGAACGAGTCCGGATTGGTGCGCCCGAACTCCAGGCGCACCGATGCCGGCCGCAGGAAATCCCTGGTCGCGACCCGTGCCACCGGGCGGCCGCGAACCCTCAGCGGGTCGACCAGGGCATCGGCCAGACGGGCCGGATCGGCGGCATCCGCCCCGTCGACGGCCACCCGGAGTCTATTGTCGGATTCCCGACTGGCGAGGCGGTCGGCGAGATCCTCGACAAGGGAGGGGAAGGCGACGGGGCGAACCCGCATGGATCAGTCACTCTTGTTCGCGACGGTGGAGATCATGCGGGAAACCTACTCTCCGGCGCCCCTCGACGCCGGTCGCGAAGAAGAGTCAATCGTGCGGCAGGATCACCACGCGCGCGTCGTCGGCCAGCCGGTAGCCCACGCCGTACACCGTGGTGATGAGCGGGAGCTGCCCGCCCAGCTTGAGCCGGAGCCGCCGGACGTGCACGTCCACGGTGCGCTCGCCGGCCCGCTCGTAACCCCACACGGCGGCCAGCAGCTGCGCCCGGGTGAACACCCGGCGGGGCCGCTCGGCGAGGTACTGGAGGAGGTCGAACTCGAGACGGGTGAGCTGCAGCGCCTCCCCGTCCAGCAGCGCCTGGCGCGACGAGGTGAGCAGGCGCACCTCCGGCCCCTCCGGAAGACCCTCGGCCTCGCCTGCGGACGGCTCGGGGGCCTCCGCGGACGGGGCCTGCTCGACGGTGACCGTCCCCCTGCTCAGTTCGACGAGCTCGCGGACCGCGGCGAGCAGCCGGTGCGCCTGTGGCGATATCACGTCACCGGTGAGCGGAATGGCGAGCGTCACGGTCAGCGCGGGTTCGGCGGAACGACGGCCGGAGCCCCGGCCCGGTCCGGCGGAACGACGATCGGCTCGCGGCGACAATGCGCTGACCGGCATTGGTGTATCCCCCAGAATTTGCTGCGGCAAGCGAATATGACTGATCACTGTGCGTAAAGCGGGGACGATATTTCCCGCCCGCACGATCGCGGGTCAAGTCGCCAACCACAGTGTGGGAAGGACGTTCCATATTGTCGCGCATCACACAAATGCATTCCGGGAACGTTTTCTGTCAGCCTCATTAAACGTTGCCGAACGCGGGTAGTGCTGAAACGTGACACAGCTCGACGCAGAGACCATCGCCTTCGCCCACCGGATGTTCGATCTGGCCCGGTCCGGGGCGACCACCGCACTCGCCGCCCAGGTGGACGCGGGACTGCCCGCGAACCTCACCAACGACAAGGGCGACACGCTGCTGATCCTGGCGGCCTATCACGATCACGCCGGCACCGTGGCGGCGCTGCTGGAGCGGGGCGCCGACCCGGAACGGGCCAACGACCGGGGCCAGACCGCACTGGCCGCGGCGGTGTTCCGGCGGAATCCGGAGACCGTCCGGATTCTGCTCGGCGCGGGCGCCGACCCGCGGACCGCCGTCGCGACGGCGGAATTCTTCAACCTGCCCGAGATGACGGAACTGCTGGGGCGCCGCCAGGACGGCGCCCCGGGAGAGAAACCTCTCAGCCGCCCGACGTGAGACGCCGGCCGACGGCCGCGATGAGCCGGTCCAGCTCCGAACCGAACGGGTTGTCGTGCACCAGGTAGGTCCAGGTGGCGCTGGGCCGGACGATCTCCGCCCGGTCCGGCTGCCACCCGTCGGTCAGGTCGACCTCGAGGAAGGTCTCGATGGTGCGCGCCTCGACCTGGGTGAGCAACTCCTGGAACGCCGGCACGGCCGCCCGGTGGAACTCGTCCAGCGGGTCCAGCTTGCCCAGCGCCCGCAGGTGCACACCCTCGCGCACCTCGGACAGGTACGCCAGGTGCTCGGCCCACAGCCGGTCCAGGTGATAGAGAGCGATCGCGCGGGCCGCGTCGGACAGCACGTCCTCGTCGGTCTCGTCGGCCTTCTCCTTCGCCTTCTCCAGCAGCATGATCGCCGCCACCTCGGAGGTGAGCAGGCGCTCACGGCGCTCGGCCAGCAGCAGGCGCTGCTGCTCGATCACCACGCTGTACCGCCAGGTGTTCTTGTGGATCTCGTGGTTCACACCCTCGGCGACCCGCTGGGCGTGCTCCACCGCGTACTCCACCTGGGAGTCGTGCACGACGCCGTCGATGTCCATCCGCGGGGAGGCCGGCAGGATGTCGCCGGCGTGCCGGAAGACCAGCTCGTCCTCGAGGCTCACGAAGAACACCGAGCGGCCCGGGTCGCCCTGCCGGCCGGCCCGGCCACGGAGCTGGTCGTCGACGCGGCGGCTGTCGTGGCGGCCGGAGCCGATCACGTACAGCCCACCGAGCTCGACCACCTTGTCGCGGTCCTTCTCGTCGCTGCCGCCGAGGCGGATGTCGACACCACGGCCGGCCATCTGGGTGGAGACGGTGACCGCGCCGAGCGCGCCGGCCTCCGCGATGATGGCCGCCTCCTCGGCGTCGTTCTTCGCGTTCAGCACGTTGCACGGGACACCGGCGTCGGCGAGCTGGCGGGCCAGCCGCTCGGAGGCCTTCACGTCCAGCGTGCCGATCAGCACCGGCCGCCCCGACTCGTGGGCGATCTTGATCTCCTCGACCAGGGCCTCGTCGCGCATGTCGTGCGCCGAGTAGATCCGGTCGACGTCGTCCTCCCGGATGTTCGGGGTGTTCGACGGGATGACCGCCACCTCGAGCTTGAAGTACTCCCGCAGCTGCTCGCCGACGTGCACGGCGGTCGCCGTCATGCCGCACACCGTCCGGTAGAGCGCGATGAACGCCTGCACCGTGATGGTGTCCAGCACCTCGCCCTCGGCGGTGGCGGACAGGCCCTCCTTGGCCTCGACGGCCGCCTGGAGCCCGTCCGGCCAGCGGCGGCGCTGGGCCACCCGGCCGCGCATCTCGTCGATCAGCTCGACACCGCCGTTGCGGACGATGTAGTCGACGTCGCGGCGCAGCAGGGCGTGCGCGTGCAGCGCCACGTTCACCGTGGAGAGGATCTCGACCTGGTCGTCGGCGTACAGATCGATGCCGCCGAGCTTCTCCTCGATGTGCTTGAGGCCGTCGTCGGTGAACGCCACGCTGCGGCCGTCCTCGGCCACCTCGTAGTGCTTGCCCCGGCGCAGCTCCTTCATCAGGGCGGCGGCCTCGTGCACCGGATCGCTCTCCACCGAGGTGCTGCCGGCCAGCACCATCGGCACCCGGGCCTCGTCGATCAGGATCGAGTCGGCCTCGTCGACGATGCAGGTGGCCAGGTCGCGCTGCACGCGGTCGGCCACGTCGGTGACCAGCTGGTCACGCAGGTAGTCGAAGCCGGCCTCGCTCACCGAGACGTAGGTGACGTCCGCGGCATACGCCTCGCGGCGCTCCTCCGGCGTCATCGTCTCGGTCACCGAGGCGACGGTCAGGCCGAGCAGCGTGTAGATCGGCTCCATCCACTCGGCGTCGCGCTTGGCCAGGTAGTCGTTGACGGTCAGGATGTGCACCGGGCCGTTGCCGAGACGGGTGTGCCCGTACGCCGCGACGGCGGCGGTGAGCGTCTTGCCCTCACCGGTGGCCATCTCGGCGACCCGCTTGTCGAGCAGGGCCATGGCGCCGAGCAGCTGCACGTCGTACGGCCGCTGGCCGATCGCCCGGCGCGCCGCCTCCCGCCCGACGGCGCAGATCTCGGCGTAGTCGGTCGCCTCGCGGGCGGCATCGGTCAGGGCCGCGCCGTCCAGCTCCTTGAGCGCGTCCTCCCGTGCCTCGATGGCGCCGAGCCGCTTCGCCAACGGCCCGAGGTCCACCGTCGTACCGGGACGCTGGAGAAACTTACGGAACCGGCTCTTCAGCCGCTGCGACACACCCATGGCGCGCAACGGTACTTCATTTTGTCCCGTCTCAGGCGGCGGACTCCCGCCCGCTCGTCAGAAGGTGATCACCGCCTGGAGTTCCTGCCGGCTCCGCTGGGCCAGCCCGGTCAGCAGCGCGGGCGCCTCGTCGAACGGGACCATGACGGTGACCAGGTGTTTCCGGATGGCGTCGCCGTCGGTGCGGAGCAGGTCGACGGTGGCGGCGGAGAGCCGCTCGCGGTCCCAGGCGTGCGCCAGCCCGCGCGGCACACGGCCGATCTGCGCGCAGCGGACGGCGAGCCCGTTGTGGTGGAACTCCTCGCCGAGCCGCACCTCGTCCGCGCCGCCCGGGTAGAACGCCAGGTCGATCACGGTGCCCTGGGGACGCAGCAGGCGCAGCGCCAGGTGCAGCTGGGCGGCCTGTCCGCGGCACTGGAACACCACGTCGGCGCCGCGGTCGCCGTCGGCGTGCCGCCAGCGGGTCTTGAGCGTCACGGCGGCGTCGGACGCCTCCGGGTCCAGGGTCTCCAGGCCCAGCGCCCCGGCGACCGCCCGTCGCGACTCGGTCGGATCCACCACGACCACCGAGGCGGCGCCGTGCGCACGGGCGAACAGCGCGGTGAGCAGGCCGACCACGCCCGCCCCGACGACCGCCACCCGGCAGCCGGAGACGCCGTCGGCGAGCGAGCGGACCGCCGGGCCGAACCGGTCGGCGGCCGCGTGCAGCAGGCCGTTGGCGCAGATCGGGCCCATGTGCGCGACGTAGATGCCGAGGACCGGGTCCAGGCCGGGCGGCAGCGGCACCACCCGGTCGCGCAGCGGGTGGGCGGGCCAGCCGGTGCGGTGCCCGTAGGTCATCGCCACCACGGTGCCGTCCGGGAAGGCCGGGGTCCGGCTGTCCTCCACCCGGGCGACCTCCATGTAGCCGAGACGGCGTACCGGGTAGGCCTGCTCGGGTGGGGCGCCGAACAGGCCGAGGGCGGTGTCGAAGCCGGCGTGCAGGGCCGGGTTGGTGCCCTTCAGGTAGGTCAGCTCGGTGCCGGCGGAGACGCCGCTGAACAGCGTGCGGGCGTGGAAGCCGCCCTCCGGCGCGGCGCTGCCGGCGGCGCCGATCTCCTCGATCTCGAGGCGGCCGGGCCCGGCCACGATCAAGTTGCGGTCACCCATGGATCCGCACCTCACGGCCCTCGGCGGCCGAGGCCGCGACGGCAAGGGCCAGTTCATGGGTACGCAGTGCCTCGTCGTAGGGGACGCGGACGTCGTCCTCCTCGCCCCGGATCGCGCGGACGAACGCCCGGTCCACGGCGACGTGCGCGGACGTGGGGTCGCAGGTCACCGTCTCGGTGCCGTCGCCGTCGCGGATCACCAGCTCGCTCTCGGTCAGGGCGAGGGCCAGGCCGTCGGCGTACAACTCCAGGCCGGCCCGGTGCTTCCAGCCGAGCACGCAGGTGGCCGACAGCGTGCCGACCGCGCCGCTCGCGAAGCGCAGCACCGCCGTGGTGGCGCCGTCGACGTCGGCGTTCTCGGCCTCCGGTGGCGTGCCGTTGCCGTAGGCGAACACGGTGTCCACCTCGCCGCCCAGGTGCCGGGCCAGGTCGAGCACGTGCGCGGCCTGTTCGATCACCGGGCCGCCGGAGCGGTCCCGGACCGGCCACCAGGCGACCGGCGGGACCTTGTCCAGCCAGGCGCCGGCGATCAGCCGGACGGGCCGGCCGGCGAGCAGTTTCCGGGCCTGCTCCACGACCGGCAGATAGCGCCAGTGATGCCCGACGGCGGTGCGGATGCCACGCTCTGTCACAAGTGAGGCAATTTCAGATGCTGTGCGGTTATTGATCGCTATGGGCTTTTCCACGAACATCGGAATCCCCGCCTCGATGACGGCCCGCTCCGCGTCGCCGTGGGCGAACGGCGGGACGCAGACGTAGACGGCGTCCGGCGCGGACGCCAGCAGGTCCCCGACGGAGGCGTACGCCGTCGCCCCGTGCGCCCGCGCGAGCCGCCCCGCGGCCTCGGCCACGACATCGGTCACGCCACTGACCTCGACCTCCGGCAACTCCGCGAGCACCCGCGCGTGGCGGGCGGCAACGCCGCCCGCGCCGATCAGGCCGATCCGTGTCTTCGTCATCCGCTCCCCTGTCCCCGCCGGGCCGTTCGATCGGCCGGTGTTGTAACCACGGGCCCGAATCCCAAACCCTCCACAGTCGAGTGATGAGAATGTCACTAAACGTAAAGATTGATATCACTTCCTCTGGGGAAATGAGGCCGCGCCGAACGATCGCGAACTTGGGGGAAATCCGATGTGGCACTCACACGCGACCGTCTCGCCGGTTGTCGAGGCGTGGACCACCTACCGGACGGGCAGCGCCCGGCAATGGACACCGGAGCGGCTCACCGCGGCCAAGGGCCGTGACCGGGTGAGCGTGGTCATCCCGGCCCGTGACGAGCAGGCGACGATCGGCGCGATCGTCTCGACGATCCGCCGCGACCTGATCGAACGTGTGCCGCTGGTGGACGAGATCCTCGTGGTGGACTCGCGGTCCACCGACACCACCGCCATGGTGGCGCGCCGTGCCGGCGCCCGGGTGGTCAGCCAGGACCGGATGACCCGCGGCCTGCCCCGGATGGAGGGCAAGGGCGACGCCCTGTGGGCCGGCCTGGCCGCCAGCAGCGGCGACGTGGTCGCCTTCGTCGACGGCGACCTGCACGAGTTCTCGTCGCACTTCGTCACCGGGCTGCTCGGGCCGTTGCTCACCGACCAGTCCGTCGAGTTCGTCAAGGGCTTCTACCACCGGCCGCTCAACGGGCCGGTCAGCGTGGAGACCGACGGTGGCGGCCGGGTCACCGAACTGGCCGCCCGGCCGCTGCTCAACCTCTTCTTCCCCGAGCTGGCCGGATTCGTGCAGCCGCTGGCCGGCGAGTACGCGGGCCGCCGCCGCGCCCTGGAACGGATCCCGTTCGTCTCCGGGTACGGCGTCGAGATCGGCATGCTGATCGACCTGGTGGACCTGGTCGGGCTGGACGCGCTCGCGCAGGTCGACCTGGGCGAGCGCAAACACCGGCACCAGGGCACCGAGGCGCTCGGCCGGATGGCCGCGCAGATCATGGTGACCGCCTGGTCCCGGATGTACCGCCGCGGGCTGGCCACCGAGCCGGTGCCACCGTCGACGATGCTCACCCAGTTCCGGCGGGGCGGGCAGGACGCGCTGCCGAACCTGGACCGGCAGATCGCGGTCACCGAGACCGGCGTGACCGAGCGGCCCCCACTGGCCACCCTCAAGCGGGCGGTGGCGGCATGAGCGAGCTTGCGAGCGAATCATCGGGCTCAGGGTCGAACTCATGCCGGCGCCGGAGCGAAGCGGAGGTGATGGACATGAGCGAGCTTGCGAGCGAATCATTGGGCTCAGGGTCGAACTCATGCCGGCGCCGGAGCGAAGCGGAGGTGATGGCATGAGAGTGCTGATGAACGCGGGGCCGTGGCTGCCGGTGCCGCCGGCCGGGTACGGCGGGATCGAGAACATCGTCGCCACCCTGGTGCCCGAACTGCGCGCGCTCGGCGTCGAAGTGGTGCTGGCCGGCGTCGGCGAGAGCACCCTCGAGGTGGACGGGCGGGTGTCGGTCTTCGAGCGGGGCCAGTTCCCGGCGCTGCAGAAGCCGTACAACCAGGCGGTCGGGGTGGTCCAGGCGCACCAGCACGCGGTGACGCGGGCGCTGGCCGAGCGCGGCGACATTGACCTGATCCACGACCACGTCGAGGCGGCCGGTCTGGTCACCGCCGCGGCCCTCGGCGACGGCGCCCCGCCGGCACTGCACACCCTGCACTGGGACCTGCACAAACATCCCGAGCTGTACGGCACGTTCGACGGCGGGAAGCGAGTACGGGTCAACGGGGTGTCGGCGTCCCAGCTGGCCCGGGCCCCGCGGGCACTGCGGGACCACGCGATCGGGCACGTCCACCTGGCCACCCCGCTGGCCGCCCAGCCGGTGCCGGCGGTCAACCGCGGGTCGTACGCCGTGGTGCTGGGCCGGATCAACCCGGGCAAGGGGCAGGACCTGGCCGCCCGGCTGGCCCACGAGGCCGGGTTCGACCTGGTGCTGGCCGGACCGGTGGGGCCGTACCACAACGCCGCCGAGCTGGCCGTCGCCGACGGGGACAACCCGGACGTCCGCTTCTGGCGGGAGAAGGTGGCGCCGCACGTGGACGGCGTACGCGTACGGTGGATCGGCACCGTGACCGGCCGCGACCGTGATCTTCTCGTCGCCGGGGCCCGCGCCGCGCTGTTCCCGTTGCGCTGGGCGGAGCCCGGCGGCACCGCGGTGGTCGAGTCGCTGGCTCTCGGCACCCCGGTCGTCGGCGTCGGCATGGGCTGCCTGCCCGAGCTGATCGAGGACGGCCACACCGGGCTGCTGACCGGCGACGAGGAGGCGCTCGGCGACCTGGTGCACAAGGCCGTCACCATCGATCCGGCCGACTGCCGGGCCGAGGCGCGGCGCCGGTTCACCCCGGCCGTGATGGCCCGCGCCTATCTGGGCCTCTACGAGCGGCTCCTCTGACGTTTGCCGTCCGCGGGCGCCGGGCACGTTGGGTGTTCGACGCCCGCTGCCCGGAGGGAGACGCATGCCCAGCCAGCTCGTCTGCCGGCCGGAGCAGGATCTTCCGGTGGCGGTCCTGGCGATCAGTGGCACCCTCGACCGGGTCACCGGTGGCGCACTGGACGCGGCGATCCGCCGCAGCCTCTCGGTGCAGCCGTTGCGAGTCGTTCTGGACGTGACCCGATTACACATCGGCGATCCGCTGGCACTGTCCGCCCTGGGTGCCGTCGTGTGCCGGGCGGAGGAGTTCCCGGCGGTGCCGATAGTGGTCTGCGGCGCCGACGCGCCCACCGTGGCCGCACTCGCCGCCGAGCCGGGTTGCGCGGCTCTGGAGGTGTCCGGGGACTGCGCCGGAGTCCTGGCGAAGGTCCGTTCCGAGGTCGATCCGACAGCCGTCCGGGTCCGGTTGCGGCCGGTGCCGGAGGCCTGCCGTCAGGTGCGGCATCTCGTCACCCAGGCGTGCGAGACGTGGCAGCGCGGCGACGTCACCGCGACGGCCACGCTGGTCGCCACCGAGCTCGTCGCCAACGTCGTCCGGCATGCCCACACCACCATGGAGTTCACCCTGCGGCTGCGGGAGGGGCGGCTCACCATGGCGGTCCGCGACCACAGCCGCCGGATGCCGCGCGCCCTCGATCCGGGCGTCGCCGACACGGGAGGCCGGGGCCTGCGCCTCATCCATGACCTCACCGACGCGTGGGGCGTCCTGCCGGTCACCGACGGCAAGGTCGTGTGGACCCGGCTCGCCACCGGAGCCACGCTTTGACCTCGACGCGGTCGACCGGCGCGGGCACGCCGTCACGGTACGGGTGGTGTGCACCGCGCCGCCCCGGCGACGGGGCCGTCACCGTGAGGCAGACGGCCTGACGTTTACCGTCCACACCCCCGGGTACGCGCCCGCCACCTGGAAGGCGAGGTCATGACGATCCGGTGCGAGATGCGTGACGACGGCCCCGATGTGGTTGTCGCGGTGGCCGGGGAGCTGGGGCTGCCCGACACCGTCCCGCTCCGGAACCGCCTGCTCAAATGTCTCGCCGAACAGCCCGGGGCCCTGCTCCTCGACCTGTCCGGTCTGCGGGTGAACCAGCCGCTGGCGGTCGCCGTCTTCTTCGCGGTGCTGCGGCAGGCCGCCCACTGGCCCGGCACCCCGGTGCTGCTCTGCGGGCCGCCTCCGGCGACCCGGGAGCTGCTGCTCACCGGGGCCCACCAGCGGCTGCCGCTGTTCGGCGGCCTGGCCGAGGCGAGGGCGCACGTGAACGATGGGCGGCGGTCCCTGCCGGCGCTGAACGAGCGGCTGCCGCCGGTCGCCGGATCGGCGCGGCACGCCCGCGACGTCGCCACCGAGGCCTGCCTGCGCTGGGACCTGCCCGGCCTGATCCCCGCCGCCAGCCTGATCGTCACCGAACTGGTGGCCAACGTGGTCGATCACGCCCACACGATGATGACGTTGCGGCTGACGCTGCACTCCCGCGATCTGAGCCTCGCGGTCCGCGACGGCTCCCCGGCGCCGCCGGTGCCGTCCCGGCCGATCTCACCGGAGGCCGCCGGCGGGCGCGGGCTGATGCTCGTCGGGGAGCTGGCCCATTCGTGGGGCTGGCTGCCGTCCGAGGACGGTAAGGTCGTGTGGGCGTCGCTGCGCCGGTGACCGGCGGTCAGCAGCGCCGCAGCACCCCGGCCAGACCGGACACGGCCAGGATCCGGGCCACGTACGGCTGAGCCCCCGACACGCAGATCTCCGTACCGGCCTGGGCCGCCACCCGTACCGCTTCCAGCAGCACCGACACACCGGCCGCGTCCACCAGCGGCACACCGGCGAGATCCACCACGACCGAGCCGGTGCCACCGGTGGTGACGGCGTGCCGCAAACCGGTCCGGAGCCGCTCGGCGGTGTCCCGGTCGACTTCGCCGCGGACCCGCACCCGCAGTGCCGAACCGTCCCGGGAGACCGACACCTCCATGCCGTGCTGGTGGCCGGCCCGGCTCTCGCCCTCCCACGGCGGCGGCGCGTCGTTGAGCATCGCCTCCCGCAGCCAGGACAGCGCCCGGCTCAGCAGCCGGGACACGTGCATCTGCGAGATGCCCAGCTCGGCGGCGATCTCCGCCTGGGTGCGGTTGCCGTAGAAACGCATCGCCAGCATCCGGCGCTCCCGGGTCGGCAGCCGCAGCAGCAGATCGGTGACGGTGAGTTTGTCGGTCACCGACTCGAGATCGTCGTCGACGCCGCCGATCAGATCGCCGAACTCGGCCGCGCCCTCCCCGGCGACCGGCGCGTTCAGCGACGCCGGAGAATATCCGGCGGCCGATTCCACGGCCTCCAGCACGGCCGGCTCGCTCACCCCCAGATGCTCCGCGAGCTCCGCGACCGTCGGGGTACGCGCGAGCGCGCTGGTCAGGACCATCGAAGCGTGCCCGACCTCGAGGCTCAGGTCCTGCACCCGCCGGGGGACGTGGACACCCCAGGTGCGGTCCCGGAAGTGGCGCTTCAGCTCGCCCGAGATGGTGATCACCGCGTACGCCGTGAACGAGCCGCGGTCCGGATCGTACCGATCGACGGCTTTCACCAGGCCGAGCCGGGCGACCTGCTCGAGATCCTCCATCTGCTCGCCCCGGCCGCGGTAACGGCGGGCGAGCCGCCCGGCGAACGGCAGGCAATGCCGGACCAGTTCGTCCCGCAGCGCGTCGGCCTCGGCCTCGGCGGCGCCCGACCGGCGCACGGCGAAATCCAGTGCGGCGGCGTCGAGATCCTCGAGCGTGTTGTCGGTCTGTTCACCGATGTCGCCTCGCGCGGACATGCCAATCCTTCCCGGTGCTTCCTCCCTGCGGTCACCGCCGTCACGGCGGCGGCGGTCACCCTGCGGCGTCGGAGCCGCCCAGCGCCGTGCCCTCCGGCACCCACCCCGGTAATCGGGACGCTCTTGCCCGATCCTCCACCGTTTCAAACAGATCCGCGGTCGTATGTCGCAGCACCACCGTTCCGCTGCCCGCCGGACCGGCCCCGGCCGGCCGTCATCGAGGGCGCCGGGGCGGCAGGCCGCTCGGCGCGGTCGACGGATCCTCCAGCATCTCGGGAGCGCTGGGCGCGACCGGGCGCACCGGCGGGGTCCCGGTACGCGACGGCAGACCGGACGGGGTGTTCTCGTCGTCCATCGGCGGGCCCTCGCCGGCGGGGCGGCTCGCCGGCGGGGCGGTCTGACCCATGTCCGGCGCCTGCAACGGCGACCGGGCCGAATGCTGGCCCATGTCCGGCGCTTGGAGCGGGCTTCGCGCCGGCGCGTTCTGCTGACCCATGTCCGGCGCCTGCAACGGCGACCGACCCACCGTCTGACCCATGTCCGGCGCCTGAAGCGGACTCCGCGCCGGCGCGTTCTGCTGACCCATGTCCGGCGCCTGCAACGGCGACCGCGCCGCGTGCTGGCCCATGTCGGGAGCTTGCGGGTGGCTGATGCTCTGACCCATGTCCGGAGCGCGCAGCGGTGACGGGCCCAAACCCTGCCCACCCACACCCGCCGACCGGGCACCGTCGTCCTGACCCATATCCGGGGCCTGGAGCGGCGGACGGGCGGAGGTCGTTCCCGGCGAGCCGGGCACGTCTCCGCCTGCCTGCACGGGCGTGTTGTGCCGGCCCACGTCCGGTGTCTGTGACGGTGCGGGAGCCGGGCCGGTCGTACCGGTCTCCCCGCTCGGCGCCGAGACGGGCGACGGGAAGATCGCGGTCGTGTCCGGCGCCGGGAGGCTGCCGGCGGCCGGCGCGGGCCGGGCCGAGCGGGTGAAGCGCGGCGCGTCGAGCGGGCTGTTCTGCTGGCTGTAGGCCGGTGGACGCCGGACCAGTTCGTCCAGTTCCTCCGGGGTGAACGGGCCGTGTACGCCGACGGGCGCGTCCGGCGCCGGGCCGGCGGCCGGCTGGCGGCCCGCCGCGCCGGACGCCGCTGTTCCCCACGCGGACACCGCCGGCTCGTTCGGGCTCTGACCACCGGCGCCGAAGCCGGCTGGGCCCGGCGTTCCCGCCCCGGAGGCCGCCGGCCCGGTCCGGGATTGCCCACCGAGTGCCCGGCCACCGGCTGCGGGGCCCGCCGGCATCGAACCGCCGTCACCCGGCCCACCCCGGCCCGGACCGGCGGCCCCGTAGAAGCCCGAACCAGCCGAACCGTCGCCCACCGCACCGGACACACCCGGACCCGCCGACTCCCGCCCCGCGGCCCCGAGGAAACCCGAACCGGCCGGGGCTTCGCCCGTGGCTCCGTGGGCTCCCGGACCAGCCGAAGGCTGACCGACGTGACCGGTACCGCCAGACCCGGCCGGTCCGGGGCCATCGGGTAGGGCCATCGCGGGCCCGCCGGGGGCGAGTCCCCCCGGCTCCGCCGAAGCAGCGCCCCCGGCCACACCGGGAGCATCCGGCCCGAATCCACCGGGCCGGGTCGCGGCCTGATTCCCCACCGCCGGCCCGGCGGTACCCGGGGCGAATCCGCCTGAACCAGCCGAACCCGCATCACCGGCGCCGGGATCGCCCGGCCCGAAGAAGCCACCTTGAGCACCGGTCCCGAGGAAGCCCCCGGGAGCAGCGGGCCCGGAGAGACCGCCCTGAGCACCCGGCCCGGTAGCGCCACCCTGAGCACCCGGCCCGGAGGATCCGCCGGGAGCACCCGGCCCGAAGTGACCGGCCGCATCCGGAGCGCCCGGCCCGGCACCACCCGAACCGGACCGCGCCCGCCCCGCCGTCCCCGCGTCCCCGGCACCCGGCCCGAACGTGCCGAGCGGGCCGGGACCCGGCATGGCGGTGGATCCCTGGTCGCCGGCCCGGTAGATCCCCGAAGGCGGCGCCTGCCCGGCCGAAGCCCGGTCACCGGGTCCTTGGCCGGCGGCCCCTGGACCGCCGAACCCGGGAGCCGTGGGACCGGGCGGCAACGATCCGCCGAGCACCGGCCCGGGCCGCATCGATCCGCCCAGGAGAATTCCGGACGCCTCGGACGGCAGGCCGCCCGCGGGCAGCGTGCCGTTCGCGCCCGGCCCGTCTTGGCCTGGGTTCGGGACGTCGGCGCCCGGTCCCGGTCCCGTCTTCGGCACCGTTGGGAAGCCGGTGGCGGTCCCGGGAATGCCCGCTTCGCCCGTACCGGGAAGGTGGGAGAAGTCACCGCTGAGCGGGGCCGGACCGCCGGGGGCCGAGAGTCCGGGATCGGCCGGGGTGGACTCGGCGGACAGCCACGGCGGCCGGTTGCCCTCCGGTCGTCCCGAGGTCGCCCACGCTCCGGTCTCCTCGGTGGCCCACGACGGGGCGGACGGTTCCATCGGCGGCCAGGGGCGTGACTCGCTCCGCGCCGGGGCCTCCGGTGGTGGCCAGCTCCCGGGCCCGGCGGCCGGCCATCCCCCGGCGGGCCGACGGCTCTCCGCGGCCTGACCCGGGGCGAGCGGGTCGTCGGCCGGCGGTGGAGGCATCGGTACCGCGCCCCGCGCGGGAAGGCCCTGCCCGAAGCCGGGCGCCGAGACGCCCTCGGCGGCAGTACCTGACGCGGGGCCCGGCGAACCGGTGGCGGACGGCCCCGGTGTGATGTCGGGGCCCGCCGGCACGGAGCCGGCGACGGACGCCGAGCCGACTGCCGGAGCGATCTCGCCGTCCGGCCCGGACCTCGCGCCGGCGGGCGGGCCGGGCGCGACGGCCGGTTCAGCGGCAGCAGGCGGAGAACCATGAGATACAGCAGGCGCGGCATCATGTGCGGGAGACTCCTCGACAGCCCACGGCGACGGCCCGGGAACCGCCGACGGCATCAACCCGGACGAGCCCGGCGACCATGCCGGACGGCTCGCGGCGACCAGCCCGGACTCCTCGGCGAGCCCGGCCGCGACGAGGACCTCGGCCGCGGACTGGGCGGCACGGCAGGGCAGCGGCTCGCCGCAGGCGGGACAGTGCGTCATGCCGTCGTGCGCGCCGGCTCCGCCGCCGTGCGCCTCGACCACCTGGCGTGCGACGCTCGCCAGCACGCTCTCCGGTTTGACGTATGCCTTCACCGGTCCCCGCCCCCCATCCCCGGCTGTCCACGTGCCGGGACGGCACGGCGGTCTTGCCGGGTCAACACGGCCCTGGTTCAGTTCACCCCTTCGGGTGTGCCGTGAGGGTGATTTTCGGAAGATCTGTGCAGATCAGCGGGGCCCGGAGAGGAAATCGGGGTGATCCGGCGGCGGCGGCGCGGAGCAGGCGGTATGCAAAGACTGCCTATTCACTCACGGTGGTGAGGCGAGTTCTCTCCGTAGCATTTGAAGTACTTCCAGGAGGTGACCCCCCATGGACGACACCGAACTGCACCGCGAGCGGATCCTCCGGCACGTCAGTCCGATCATCACCGGCCGGTTCCTCGGCTTCCAGGCCTCCTACACCCGTGAGGTACGGGTGGGGCGCCCCATCGCGCTGGCCGTCTTCGTGGCCGCCGGCATCGCCCAGATGATCGGCGCCCTGCTGCGGATGAAACCGTCCCGGCGCACTCTCAAGGAACTCCGGAAGGGCCCGGAGTTCCTGGTGACACCGGTGCGGCTGCGCGACGACCTGGGCCAGACGTACGAGATCGAGATGCACGGCCAGCTCCCGCAGTCGGCGCTGCACCGTGGCGATCTGGTGCAGGTCCGCACCCAGCCGCAGGCCGACCCGACACTTCCGGTACGCCTGGTACAGGTGGTGAACCTGACCACCATGCAGCCGCTGACCCCCCGCATCCCGACCCAGTGGTCGCACATGGGCCCGGCGCTGCTGCTCCAGGCGGCGGTGGGGGTGGCGATCGCCGGGACACTGCTGGCCGCCTGGTTGGGATGATCTCCGGCCGGTTCGGGTAGAGACAGCGCCCATGGAAGATCGTTTGCCAGCCTGGCGAGAATGGACGGTCGGCACAGGGCGCTCCACCATCGACAGCGGTCATCATGGGCGCAGGGGATGGCGGCTACGGCGCCGCGCGATCTCCTGGCGTCTCTGACGGCTCGAAAGGTGGTGCGCGGTGGGCGAGAAAGTCGACCAGACCGATTTCACCCGTGAGGACCGGACCCGCTACCGGCAGAAGATCCGCCGCAGTCTCGACGTGTTCGCGACGATGTTGCGCGAGGCACGCTTCGAGTTCGAACGGCCGCTGACCGGCATGGAGATCGAGCTCAACCTGATCGACGGCAACGCCGATCCGGCGATGCGCAACGCCGAAGTGCTCGGCGCGATCGCCGACCCCGACTTCCAGACGGAGCTGGGGCAGTTCAACATCGAGATCAATCTGCCGCCGCGGCGGCTGGCCGGCGACGACTTCGCGGAACTGGAGCGCGGCCTGCGGGCCAGTCTCAATCAGGCGGAGCGGCGGGCCCGGGCGGCCGGCGCGCACATGGTGACGATCGGCATCCTTCCCACGTTGCGGCGCGAGCACCTCACCGGCGAGGCCCTCACCGTCAACCCCCGGTACCAACTGCTCAACGAGCAGATCTTCGCGGCCCGCGGCGAGGACCTGGACATCCGCATCGACGGTGTGGACCGGCTGGCCGTCACCACCGACACCATCGCGCCGGAGGCGGCGTGCACCAGCACCCAGTTTCATCTCCAGGTGAGCCCGGCGCAGTTCGCCGCGTACTGGAACGCCTCGCAGATCACCTCCGGCGTGCAGTTGGCCCTGGGCGCGAACTCGCCGCTGCTGTTCGGCCGCGAGCTGTGGCGGGAGACCCGCATCCCGCTGTTCGAGCAGGCCACCGACACCCGGTCGGAGGAGATAAGAGCACAGGGGGTACGCCCACGCGTCTGGTTCGGGGAACGCTGGATCACCAGCGTCTTCGACCTGTTCGAGGAGAACGTCCGCTACTTCCCCGCGTTGCTGCCGATCTGCGACGTGCACGATCCGGCCGAGATCCTGGAACGCGGCGAGATTCCCGAGCTGAGCGAACTGCGCCTGCACAACGGCACGGTCTACCGGTGGAACCGGCCGATCTACGCCGTGGTCAACGGCCGCCCGCACCTGCGGGTGGAGAACCGGGTGCTGCCGGCCGGCCCGACCGTCGCCGACACCATCGCCAACGCCGCGTTCTACTACGGCCTGGTCCGCTGCATCGCCGAGGCGGAGCGCCCGCTGTGGACGCAGATGAGTTTCCGCGCCGCCGAGGAGAACTTCCACAACTGCGCCCGGCACGGCATCGACGCCAGCGTGTTCTGGCCCGGCCACGGCACGGTTCCGGTGACCGAGCTGGTGCTGCGCCGGCTGCTGCCGCAGGCCGCCGCGGGCCTGGACATGTGGGGTGTCTCGGCGGCCCAGCGGGACCGGCTGCTCGGCATCATCGAGCAGCGCTGCCTGCGGCACCGCAACGGCGCGTCCTGGCAGGTGGACACCCTGCACGAGATCGAGGCCCAGGGGGCGGACCGGCAGCGGGCGCTGCATGAGATGCTGCGCCGCTACCTGCCGCTGATGCACGACAACATCCCGGTCCACGAGTGGCCCCCGGGCAAGTGAGCCGAGGATCCGGCCGGCCGTCGGGGCTGACTCACGACCGCCGAGGCGACCCCCACGGCCAGCCGGCCACCGCGACGGTGACGCCACGGCACACCCGCTTCGGGACGATCAGCCGGCCACCCGGTCCCGCCGCCAGCAGCGCGGCGGCCTCGGCGACACTCGGCGTACCGACCGCCGAGCCGACCGCCGCGCTGGGCGTCGGCACCCGCTGAGCGGCCAGCGCGGCGGCCGGGAACCCGGCCAGCCGCCACCCGGCCGACGCCGCGACCTCCCGCGGGCCGCCCTCGGCGGCCCGCCGGTCCAGCGTGGCCAGCACCGCCACCGGTGAGGACTCCAGCCCTTCCGCGGCCAGCACATCCCGGATCGCTCCGGCCAGGACACCGGCCACGACCCCGGCGCGCGCGCCGAACCCGACGGCAAGCGTCACGAGGCCCCGCCCCCGGTGCGCGCGCCGAACCCGACGGCAAGCGTCACGAGGCCCCGCCCCCGGTGCGCGCGCCGAACCCGACGGCAAGCGTCACGAGGCCGCCGCCCGGACCAGACGCTCCGCGATCCCGCGCTGCCCGGCCCAGTGCAGATGCAGGTACGACGCGTGCACCGTCGGCGTGGCGAACCCCTCCGGGTCGGCGCCCCGCCAGGCCCACGCCGCCCCCTGCGCCGGGGACAGCAGCAGCCCCGACCGCGGGTGGGTGACGGTGCGGTGGAACTCGTGGCCGGTCACCCGGGTTCCGGCCGCCGCCAGCGGGTTGTCGGTCAGCGCCACGGCGTCCCGGTAGCCGAGGGTCAGCGATGGCGTCATCACCGCCTCCGCGTCGATCACCGCGCACATCGGCTCGCCGTTCAGGGTGCGGCACAGCCACAGCAGCCCGGCGCACTCGGCGGCGATCACCCCACCGGACGAGGCGAACGTCCGCACCGACTCCCGCAACCGCTCGTTGGCGGACAGCGCGGACGCGTACACCTCGGGGAATCCGCCGCCGACGACCAGCGCCCGCGTCCCCCCGGGCAGTGCCGTGTCGTGGAGTGGGTCGACGGTCACCACGTCGGCCCCGGCGCCGGCCAGCAGTTCTTTCGTCTCGGCGTACGCGAAGGAGAAAGCCGGACCACCGGCGAGCGCGACCACCGGACGGCCCGCAACCGGCGTCTCGCTGATCGGGGTCCACGCCCGGAAGGGCAGCGGTGGCGCCGACCGGGCGACCGCCGCGACCGCCTCCAGATCGACCGACGCCGTGATCAGCGAGGCGAGGGCGTCGACCGAGGCGAGGGCTTCGGCACGCCGTTCCGCCGCCGGGATCAACCCGAGATGCCGGGACGGCGCGGCGACCGCGTCAGCGCGGCGCAGCGCGCCCAGCACCGGCGTGCCGACCTCCTCGCAGGCGTCCCGCAGAATCTGCTCGTGCCGCTCGGAGCCGACCCGGTTGAGGATCACCCCGGCCAGCCGCACCGTCCCGAAACTGCGGAAACCGTGCACCACCGCGGCGATCGACCGGCCCTGCGCGGCGGCGTCCACGACCAGGATCACCGGCGCGTCGAGCAGCGCCGCGACCTGCGCGGTGGAGCCCGTGTCGCCGGCACCGGTACGCCCGTCGTAGAGCCCCATCACCCCTTCGACGATCGCCAGCTCAGCGCCCTGGGCCCCGTGCGCGAACAGCGGCCCGATCAGCTCCTCCCCCACCATCACCGGGTCGAGGTTGCGGCCGGGCCGCCCGGCGGCGAGCGCGTGATAGCCGGGGTCGATGTAGTCCGGCCCGACCTTGAACGGCGCCACCGGAATCCCGCGCCGCGCGAACGCCGCCAGCAGCCCGGTCGCCACGGTCGTCTTCCCGTGCCCCGACGCCGGCGCGGCGATGACCAGCCGGTCTACCATTCGATGCCCTGCTGCCCCTTGCGCCCGGCGTCCATCGGGTGCTTGATCTTGGTCATCTCGGTGACCAGGTCGGCGGCCGCGAGCAGGTCCGGGTGCGCGTCCCGCCCGGTGATCACCACGTGCTGGGTCCCCGGCCGGTCCCGTAGCGTCTCGATCACGTCGGCGACGTCCACCCAGCCCCACTTCATCGGATAGGTGAACTCGTCCAGCACGTAGAACCTGAACGTCTCCGCCGCCAGATCCCGCTTGATCTGCGCCCACCCCTCGGCGGCCTCCGCGGCATGATCCCGCTCGCTGCCCGCCCGCTGGATCCAGGACCAGCCCTCACCCATCTTGTGCCAGGTCACCGGCGCCTTGCCGGCCTCACCCAGCGCTTTGAGAGCGGCTTCCTCGCCGACCTTCCACTTCTCCGACTTGACGAACTGGAACACCCCGATCGGCCAGCCCGCGCTCCACGCCCGCAACGCCATCCCGAACGCGGCCGTCGATTTCCCCTTGCCCGCCCCGGTGTGCACCGCGAACACCGCCTGCCGCCGCCGCTGCCGCGTCGTCAGCCCGTCATCCGGCACGCTCGTCACTTTCCCTTGCGGCATGCGCTCCTCCTTCTCCCAATCAAGATCAAACTCATTCCCGGTACGGGCCGGACCGTCCCGCCGAACCCTGACCGTCCCGCTGGCCGCGGCGAAGGTGGTCCGCCCGGCGCGCGCCCCTCACCCCCCTGCGAAACCCACCCTCACCCCGACCAGCCCTGGTGCTGCCTCAACCCACCCGAAACAGCCCCCAACCAGCCGCGAAGCCCAGCCGAACCCCCGCCGCCGGCCCCACTCGACCGCTCCGACACGAGAACAGCACCGCCCAGCACAAACCCCGACCGGCTCCCAGCGCTGCATCAATCCACCCGAAACGGCCCCCAACCCAGCCGGCTCATAACACTGTCCGGGCCCGGCCGGAACAACCCCCACAACCGGCCAAGCCCCACCAGTTCACCCACAGCGCTGGCCCGACTCTGCCAGCCGCGTTCGGTGGGGCGGGTGTGGCCCGCGATGCGCCGCAGTCGATCTTGTTCGGCTGGTCGTGGGCGCTGTCCCGGAGCGTTTGAGACATCGCCCACGGCCCGCCGGGACCGCTCTGGGAACCACTCGGCCGGCGCTGGGTGCGGGCTCAACGGTGTTGAGACCGCACTGACGACCAGCCGAACAGGACTCGCCGATATCCCGACATTCCCGGTGTGGCCGACGATCGGCGCTGTCCCGGTTCGGCCGGGACAGCGCCGGTGCTCGGGTGAAGGCCGCACACGGACGGGGCCGGAGGGCTGACCCGCACCGGGATCGCCTACGCGGCTGTCCGGTAGGCGCGGTCGGCGGGAACCGACGCGGTGGCGGCGCGGCCTGCCGGCTGCAGGACGGTGGTGGCCTGAAGCTGTTCGAGTGGCATGAGGTCGGCGCGCAGCGCGGCGGCCAGCGTCCCGGCCAGGCCCAGCCGGATCGGCCCGGACTCGCAGTCGACGACCACGGTGGCCACACCCGCCAGCACAGGCGCCAACAGGACCGGGTCGGGCCCGCTGGTGGCCCGGCCGTCGGTGACCACCACCAGCAGGGGCCGCCGTCGCGGGTCGCGGCGGCGTTCCGTTGCGATGGTAGCGGCCGCGACCCGCAGCCCGGCCGCGAGCGGGGTGCGCCCACCGGTCCGCAGCGCGGCCAGTCGCATCACGCCGACCTCGTGGCTGGACGTCGGCGGAAGCACCACCTCGGCGTCCCGGCCCCGGAACGTGATCATGCCGATCCGGTCCCTCCGCTGGTAGGCGTCCCGCAGCAACGACAGCACCGCCGTCTTGACCAGCGTCATCCGTTTCCGGGCCGCCATCGACCCGGACGCGTCCACCACGAAGAGCACCAGATTCGCCTCGCGCCCCACGTGCACCGACTCCCGCAGATCACGCGGCGTCACCCGGATCCCCGTCGGCCCACCGGCGGCGGGCCGATCCGCCGCCGCACCATCCGAAACGACACCATCAACCGCCCGCCCGAAAGCGGCACCCGCCGACACGACGCCACCACGAATGGCCCCGCCGGCAACGGCACCCTGCGACGCGGCACCACCATGAACGGCCCCGCCCACAACCGCACCCTGCGACGCGGCACCACCATGAACGGCCCCGCCCACAACCGCACCCTGCGACGCGGCACCACCATGAACGGCCCCGCCCACAACCGCACC
>NZ_JBFAMR010000012.1:22275-36939 GCF_040656595.1 Actinoplanes sp. NPDC049802 | reverse complement strand
CCCTGCGACGCGGCACCGCCGAGGGCGGCGCGGTCGAGAGCGGCTCGGAGAGTGGCGAAGAGGTGCGGGGCGCCGGACAGCTTGCCCCGCGGGACACGGCTGCCCACCACCCTGCCCCGGCGGGCGAATGCCGGGGAACGGCGGCCGGCGTGGCCACCCTCGCCACGGGCGGTGATGCGGAGCGCCCGGGTGCGGTAGGCCTGACCGGCGGCCGCGACCGCGCCCGCCTTCTCCGGCTGGGCGGTCCCGTCCGCGTCTGTGGGGGTGTGCTCCTCCGTACCCCCGAGGGGTGGGCATGCTCCGGACGGCCCGCCGCCGTCGCGCGGGGTGTCGTCCGCCGGGCCTCCGCCGCCGGGGCCGTCGCCCGGGTCGGGATCGGTGTCCGGGTCCGGGTCGCCGTCCTCCGCCCGGCCCTGGTCGGCGCGTTCCTGGTCGGATCGCTCCTGGTCGGCGCGTTCCTGGTCGGCGCGTTCCTGATCGGCTTGGCGTTCGGCCTCGGCCAGGGCCTCCTCGAGCTTCTGCTCGTCGGTGCCGGGCGGGTCCAGCGGATCGGTGCGGCGACGGTGCGGAAGGGCGAGGCGGGCCGCGTCGCGTACGTCGTCGGCGGTGACCCGGTCGCGGCCGTGCCACGCGGCCAGCGCCACGGCACAGCGGGCCACCACGATGTCGGCGCGCATGCCGTCGACGCCGTAGGCGAGGCACACGCGGGCGATGCGGTCGAGTTCGGCGTCGGGGAGCACCACCGACGGGAGGACGGCGCGGGCGGCGGCGATACGGGCCGCGTACCCGGACTCGGCTTCGGTGAACCGGGCGGCGAACCCGTCCGGGTCGGCCTCGTAGGCGAGCCGCCGGCGCACCACCTCGGCACGCTGGCGGGCGTCGCGGGGCGCGGCCACGTTCACCACCAGGCCGAACCGGTCGACGAGCTGCGGCCGGGGCTCGCCCTCCTCCGGGTTCATGGTGCCGACCAGCAGGAAGCGGGCCGCGTGCTTGACCGACACGCCGTCCCGTTCGACGTGCGCCCGGCCCATCGCCGCCGCGTCCAGCAGCAGGTCGACCAGGTGATCGGGCAGCAGGTTCACCTCGTCGACGTAGAGCACCCCGCGGTGCGCGGCGGCGAGCAGGCCCGGCTCGTACGCCTTGACGCCGTCACTGAGCGCGCGCTGCAGATCGAGCGTGCCCACCACCCGGTCCTCGGTCGCGCCGACCGGCAGCTCGACGAGACTCGCCGGCCGGGCCGCGGCCGGACCGCCGGACGGGTGCGGACCATCCGGGCAACCGGGGTCGGGCGCGGCCGGGTCGCAGGCGAACCGGCAGCCCCGCACCACACCGACGTGCGGCAGGAGGGCGGCGAGAGCCCGTACCACGGTGCTCTTGGCGGTGCCTTTCTCGCCGCGGACCAGCACCCCGCCGACGGCGGGTGAGACCGACGTGAGCAGAAGCGCCAGGCGCAGATCGTCAAGGCCCACCACGGCCGAGAACGGGTACGGAGTAGTCACCAGGATCCCTTCCGGCGGGTGTCCACGCCCGCTCGTCGGTCGACGCGAGCGGCCGGAGTCTCCTGACTCCCGGATCGACGTCTCCCGCGGCCTTCCGGCTCCCCCTCGAAGCCGTGGCCGAACACGCGGGTCGCTCCCCGGTCACAGTGGCGGGACCGTCCCGGACTCGCACCGGGTTCCTCCCTACCGCTCGCCGGTCACTCTTCCCGACCGCCGGTCACCCGTCAACGCGGGGTCCGTCACGGCACCGCGTGTCATGCCCGGTCTCCGGGTCGGTGGCCCGCCGTCCTGCCCGAGCCCAGGGGTGAAGCGGTGACACCGCGATGCGGTGCCCGGCTGTATCAGCATCCCCGCGGGCACCGGGCCCATTCGACGGCCTCGCGGATCAGGAACGGACGGCCTTCTCGGTGGCCGGGAGCGGCTCGGGGGCCAGGCGGTCGAGTTCGGCGACGACGTCGAGCACGGCCAGGGCGGAACGCTCCACCAGCGGGCGCAGGCGGCGGTAGAGAGCCGCGCCGTCCAGGTCGGGGTGGGTGGCACGGCCGGTCGGCACGAGTTCGGCGGCGCGATCCAGATCGGGCAGCTCACCGACCGCGTGCCGGGCCAGCAGGCAGGCGCCCAGCGCGGTGCCCTCGGGCACGTCGGCGACCGTCACCGGCAGGTCGAGGGCGGACGCCAGCACGGACACCCACAGTTCGGAGGCGGCCGCCCCGCCGGTCGCCCGGATCTCGGTGATCGTGCAACCCTCGGCATCGAACGAGTCGCGGACCAGCGCCAACTGCTGGCAGACGCCCTCGACGGCGGCGCGGACCAGGTGCGGGCGGGAGTGCTCGCGGCGCAGCCCCAGGTACGCGCCGCGCATGCCGGGACGCCACCACGGCGCCCGTTCGCCGAGCAGGTACGGCAGGCAGAGCAGGCCCTCGCTGCCGGGCCGAACCCCGGCTGCCTCGGCGAGCAGGGCGGCGTCCCGGTCGTCGGCGTCCTCCCCCTCGGTGGTGGGGCTTCCGGGGGCGCCCGCGGCGAGGCTCTGCGCGGCCCACCTGACGACCGACCCGGCGTTGTTGACCGCCCCGCCGATCACCCAGCGATCCTCGGTGAGGGCGTAGCAGAACAGCCGTCCGGCCTCGTCGCTGGTGGGCCGGTCCACGACGGTACGCAGAGCGCCGCTGGTGCCGAGGGAGACGGCCGCGACACCGGGTGGGGTGGCGCCGACACCCAGGTTGGCGAGCGGGCCGTCGGCGGCGCCGATGATCAGCGGCACGTCCGGGGACAGGCCGGCCGCGGAGGCCACCTCGGGACGCAGCCGCAGCGCGTGCGTGGTGGGGACGACCTCGGCGAGCTGCCCGGGGCGTACCCCGGCGATCTCCAGGGCCTCCGGGTCCCACCGGCGGGAGTGGATGTCGTAGAGGCCGGTGCCGGAGGCGATCGACAGGTCGACGAGGAACGGGGCGTCGGCGAGCGCGGCGACGATCATCTCTTTGACGCCGCCCCAGCGCGGAGTGCCGCGAAGCGTCTCCGGGTCCTCCTCCGCCCACCAGGCCAGCTTCGTGAGCGGGGACATCGGGTGAACCGGGGTTCCGGTACGGGCTTGGAGGCGCTTCGCCGGCCCGCTCGCGACGATCTTCTCGCACTGCCGGGCGGAGCGGCCGTCCGCCCAGGTCACGACGGGGCCGAGCGGTTCGCCGGCGGCATCCATCGGCAGCAGCGCGTGCAGGAACGTGCTGAGGCTGACCGCGATCACCCGGTCGCCGCGTGCACGGCAGTCGGCGGCCACGTCCGTGAGGGCCTTCAGGGCGGCACCGGTGAGCTGCCGGGGGTCCAGTTCGGCGCGTCCGGGGCCGGGCACCGACAGCGGATAGTGGACGCTGGTCAGCGCCCGCAACTCACCGGCCGGGCCTGCGGCGACCCCTTTGGTCGCGGTGGTCCCGGTGTCGATCCCGATCACGACGTCCATGCTTCGCCTCCCGATCGCCCTGAGCCGACCCTCTCATGCCCACCCACCGCAGCAGCCATGCGGACCGCCGAACACCCCGCCCACGCCGTCCGCCATGCGGGCCGCGACATGCCGGCCTCACGGCGGCGGCGGTGGCTACATCCCCGCCGGGAACCTCCGGGGCCTGGACTGTCCGCTCAGTGGCTGGTCTCTGTGCGGCTGGTTGGCAGCATCCCTGCTGGCTTATCAATCAAGGCTCGCTACCAGCGCATATCCGGTCCGGCCCCGCTTTGCCAGGCCTCACGACGCGGGTGCCGGGTAGCAGAAACCGGACCTGGATCAGGGATTCGATGACCGGCGACCAGTGATCGGCGACCGGTGAAGACCCGTCCGTTGCGGCGGTTGCGCATGTGGACGGCATTGCGTGAACGGTGCGCTCGTCCCTGAGCAAGACCGGCGAAACGACCCGGCCGGCCGCGATGGCTCCCCGGCGATCGCCGCTGACGCTGCCCCGTGAACTCCACCGTGCGGCACCGGCCGGCCGTCACACGCCATCACCATCACGTTCACCGGCTGGCAGCGCACGCAGGAACGGATCCCCGTCCGGGGAGACGAACACGGATCTCGGCTATCTGTGTTCGGCAGACGTGACACCCGCAACGGGTGTCGTCACACCCAGTACGGGTGTCGCGTTCTCCGAGCACACATCGCCCTGCACGCCGGCCCTCCGCCCACCGGACGCCAGGGCGACAGGGCGCCAGGGCGACGGGTGCGTTCGTTTCTGAGTGAGCTGCGAACTTATGATCGTTGCGGTGGTCCCGCGTCTCGCCTGGTCAGCGCCGCAAGTGGCGGTCATGGATGATGCCGTCGGCGGAGGCCGGAGGATGTCATTGCTGCTGGCCGGGCCTCCTCGCCGACCTCCCTCAGAAACGAACGCACCCAGGGCGACAGGGCGAACCGTCGGTGCGCTGTGGGCGCCCGCCCGGCGGGCAGACGGGGCCGAGTGATTCGGCACGCACGCGGGGCCCGGCGTGGGCACACACGAGTGTCACAGCGGTGCTCGGGGCCCACCATCGGTGCGCTGTGCGCCCCCGCCCGCCCGGCGGGCATGCAGGCGGGGCGGGGCGGGGCGGGCGATTCGGCCAGCAGTCAGCGCTCTTTCGAACGTCCTGAGCCGACTCTGACGGCCGGCCGAAGTGTTCCGGCCGGCCGCCAGAGCTGACTCAGCAAGCGTGAGGCAGCACTCACGGCCGGCTGGAGTGGATCACGGCTCTGTCCGGGGCACGGTTGTGCGGGCACTTCGCCGGGGACAGGCGGGCGTGCGTTCCGGCGCGGAGCGAAGCGGGCTCCGCACGCACAGCCCGGCGGGCGCGGCAAGGGATGGAGCGGCAGAAGATCGCGCATTCTTTCGGGGCGGGGAAATGATTGATAACGGTCCGCCGCGTACCGGAAAGGGTCTTCAAAAAGCGAAACGCCCCGCCTGAGATCGACGGGGCGACGCGGGGTGAGGAAAACGTCAGCGCTGGTCCGCCGGGACGAAGTCGCGGACCGGCGAGCCGGTGTAGATCTGCCGGGGGCGACCGATCTTGTTAGCCGGGTCGGTCATCATCTCGCGCCACTGGGCGATCCAGCCGGGGAGCCGGCCGATGGCGAACAGCACCGTGAACATGTCGGTGGGGAAACCCATGGCCTTGTAGATGAGGCCGGTGTAGAAGTCGACGTTCGGGTACAGCTTGCGGGAGATGAAGTACTCGTCGGAGAGGGCGATCTCCTCGAGCTTGAAGGCGATCTCCAGCAGCGGGTCCGGCTTGTCGAGGGTGGAGAGCATCTCCTGGGCGGCCTTCTTGACGATGGCGGCGCGCGGGTCGTAGTTCTTGTAGACCCGGTGGCCGAAGCCCATGAGCTTGACGCCCTTCTCCTTGTTCTTCACCCGGGTGACGAACGAGGTGACGTCTCCGCCCTCCTTGCGGATCTGCTCGAGCATCTCGAGGACGGCCGCGTTGGCGCCGCCGTGCAGCGGGCCGGAGAGGGCGTTGATGCCGGCCGAGACGGACGCGAAGAGGTTGGCCTGCGCCGAGCCGACGAGGCGCACCGACGAGGTGGAGCAGTTCTGCTCGTGGTCGGCGTGCAGGATGAACAGCATGTCCAGGATCTTGGCGACTTTGGAGTCGACGTTGTACTGGACGGTCGGCAGGCCGAAGGTGAGGCGCAGGAAGTTCTCGACGTAGTCGAGGGAGTTGTCCGGGTACGGCAGGGGGTGGCCGATGGACTTCTTGTAGGTGTACGCCGCGATCGTCGGAAGTTTCGCCATCAGCCGGATCGCGGAGATGTCGACCTGCTCCTCGTCGAGGGGGTCGAGCGCGTCCTGGTAGAAGGTCGACAGCGCGGTGACGGCGGACGACAGCACCGACATCGGGTGAGCGTTACGGGGGAAGCTGGAGAAGAAGGTGCGCATCTCCTCCTGGAGCAGCGTGTGCACCCGGATCTTGTCGGCGAAGTCCCGCAGCTGCGCGGTGGTCGGCAGCTCACCGTTCATCAGCAGATACGACACCTCGAGGAAGGTGCTCTTCTCGGCGAGCTGCTCGATCGGGTAACCCCGGTAACGCAGAATGCCCTGGTCACCGTCGATGTAAGTGATCGCCGACTTGGTCGACGCGGTGTTCACGAACCCCTGGTCGAGGGTTACGTAACCGGTCTCCTTCAGCAGAGCACTGACGTCGATGCCGCCCGGACCGTCGACGGCCTTCGTGACCGCCATCGACAACTGACCACCGGGGTGGTCGAGCTTGACATCCGTCATGTATTTCCCTCACTTCACCGGCAGATGTCCCAAAGATTTTGTCGTTTACCGTAAACCCTCAAGCTGAATGGGTCATCAGGCGGCCACCTGTTGAGGCATTGGTCACCAGTACGTATGGGTCGTTGCGCCATAGACAATGGTCGGTATATTGCGACTCCGTTACAGGAGGACCCATGCAGATCCCGGCCCAGGGACCCGTCGTCGTGGGAGTGGACGGCACGGCAGCCGACCCGGCCGCCGTACGGTTCGCCGCCCGGGAGGCCCGCTCCCGTGGCCGCGCCCTGACCGTGGTGCACGCCTTCGCGTGGGCGGAGGCCGGCGCCACCGATTACGCCCCGGCACGCCGGGCCGCCTCGCGTGCCGTCGAGGAGGCGGTCTCCATCGCCCAGCGTTCCACACCAGGGGTTGACGCGCGTGGTCAACTCCTGGATGGTCCACCAGGACGTGTCCTGCTGCGTCTCGCCAGGAGTTCCACGCTTCTGGTTCTCGGCGGCAACGGCCTGGCCGAGGTGGTGGCGCGGGCCTGGTGCCCGGTGGCGGTGGCCCGGAGCGACCGGCCCCCGGGCGGACCGGTGCTGGCGGCGGTGGACGGGTCGCCCCTTTCGGCGCTGGTGCTGCGCTTCGCGATCGAGCAGGCCCGGCGCCAGGGCGGTCCGGTGCACGTGGTGCACGCCGGCGAACGGTCCGGCCGGCCGGTTCTCGACGAGGTGCTCGGCCCGGAGCCGCCGGCCGGGGTACGGCCGCAGCTGCTGGCGGGCAGTCCGGCGGCCGCTCTGGTCCGCGCGTCACGGCGGGCGGGACTGATCGTGCTGGGGCCGCGGGGGACGAACGCCCGGGGCCGGCTCGGCTCGGTCGCGGCCGAGGTGCTGCGGCGCGGCGGATGCCCGGCGGTCTTCGTGCACGGGCCGCCGGGTTTCAGGAAGCCCGGTAACACGGTGCCCGAATTGCTACCGTTGGCCCACACATAGGTCTTCGGGCTGTACGGGAGGAATGCCCGGTGCGATCGGTGCTCCCGCCCGGCCTCGCCCGACGGCAATGGCAGTTCATCGCCGTGGGCGGCGTCATCGCCACAGTGCTCTACGGAATGTTCCCGTCAACGACCGTCGGTACGGCCGCCTTCACCATCTTCGCGATCCTCACCGTGGTGGCATGCTTCGCCGGGCCACCACGGTGGGGCGCCGAGCCTCCGGCGGCCTGGCGGCTGATGGGCACGGCCGCGCTGCTGTTCATGATCGGCGTGCTGATCCGGCCCTCGGTCACCGAGCGGCCGATGCCGTGGCCGCTGCTCGCCGACGTCGCCTCGTTCAGCGGTTATCTGATGCTCGGCGCGTTCCTCCTGGTGCTCCTGCAGAGACGGGGCAGCCTGGACCGGCACGCGGTGGTGGACGGCCTGATCGTCAGCCTGGCCGCCGGCGCGGCGAGCACGCTGCTGCTGGCCCTGCCGGCCGCCGCGATTCCCGGCCGGGACGCGCTGCTGTCGGCCATCCAGGGCACGTATCCGCTGTTCGACGTGATGCTTCTGATGCTGCTGGTGAACCTCACCTTCACGGCGAAGACGTGGCCGGTCAGCCTGATCGCGCTGATCGTCATGATCTCGACGCTCACCGCGGGCGACCTGGTCTACGCGATCTACGGCGTGAGCGGCAAGATCTACGCGTCGCCGCTGCTCAACCTGCCTTATCTGATCGCGTACACCAGTCTGGCGGTGGCCGCGACGCACCCGTCCGTCGTGGAGATGAGCCGGGCCGCCAAACTGCCCGCCCAGGCCTGGTCCTGGCCGCGCCTGTCGCTGCTGCTGCCCGCCCTGGCCGTGCCGTTCGCGCTGCTGCTGACCACCGGCGCCCGGTCGGCCGTCAGCCGGATGCTGATCGCGATCACCGGTGCGGTGATCGTCGCGCTGCTGCTGGTGCGGGCCATCGCGGCGGTCCGCGCCCAGGTCGCCGCCCAGTTGCGCTCGGAGCATCAGGCCACCCACGACCCGCTGACCGGCCTGCCCAACCGGCAGTCCATGTCGGCCGAGATCGAACGCCTGGTCACCGTGGTCGAGCCGGAGGGGCACGACCGGGTCTGGGTCTACATGCTCGACCTGGACGGCTTCAAGTGGGTGAACGACTCGTGGGGCCACGACACCGGCGACCAGCTGGTGATCGAGGTGGGCCGGCGGCTGCGGACCGGGGTGCCGCACGGCATCCCGGTGGCCCGGGTCGGCGGCGACGAGTTCCTGCTCGCCTTCATCGGGGAGAAGGGCGACGCGCTGCGCCTGGTCGACGACATCCGGGGCTGCTTCGCCAAACCGTTCCCGGTCCGCCATCACGACGTGGTGATCAGCGCGTCGATCGGCATCTCCCACGCCGAGTCGGACCCGGCCAACGCCGCGGTCACCGCCGAGGCGCTGATGCGTGACGCCGACACCGCCATGTACCGGGCCAAAGCCGAGGGGCCGGGCCGGTCCACCATCTTCGACACCAGCATGCACGCCCAGGTGCGCGAGCGGATCGAGCTGGAGGTGGCGCTGCGGCAGGCGCTCGCCGAGGAGCAGTTGCACGTGGCGTACCAGCCGCTGGTGCGCCTGGAGACCGGGATCCCGGTCGGCGCCGAGGCGCTGGTCCGCTGGATGCACCCGGAACGCGGCGCGATCCCGCCGATGACCTTCATCCCGATCGCCGAGGACGCCGGGCTGATCAACGCGATCGGCACCTGGGTACGCAAGGAGGCCCTCCGCCAGCTGGGCGTGTGGCGCTCGGAGGGCACCGTCCACGACGACTTCTACCTGTCCATCAACGTCTCGCCGCGCCAGCTCAGCGATCCCGAGCTGCCGCTGATCGTGTCCGGCGAGATGGTCCGGTACGGCGTACCCCCGCACTGTGTGGCCCTGGAGATGACCGAGTCGGTGATGGTGGACGGATCCAGCGTCACCTCACGGGTCCTCTTCGAACTGCGTGAGCTGGGGGTGAAGTTGCTGGTCGACGACTTCGGAACGGGGTTCTCTGCGCTCGGCTACCTGCGCAAGTTCCCGGTCACCGGCGTCAAGATCGACCGGTCGTTCGTGACCGGGCTCGGCGTGAACCACGAGGACGACGAGATCGTCCGCGCCGTGGTGGCGATGAGTCACGCGCTGGGCCTGAGTGTGATCGCCGAGGGTGTGGAGACGCCGCTGCAGCGGGAGGCGCTGTACGCGGTGGGCGTCGTGAACGGCCAGGGCTGGCTGTGGGGCGCCGCGGTCCCGGCCGCCGAGTTCGCCGAGCGCTGGCGGGACGTGGTGATGCGCGGGCCGGCCGTTCCGGAGATCTTCTCGAACCCGTCGGGCCGGCACCGCCGGCCCAACTGAGGTCCACCGTCAGATCCGGGCGGTCCGCCGTTCCGGCTGGCCGTCGAGCCGGCGGGCGAGCCCGCGCCGCTCCTCGCGACGGAACGGCATGTCGTCCTTCGGGAACTCGTACATCCAGAACGACTGCGCGTCCAGCCGGGTCGGCTGGGCCCGGCCGCAGGACGCCGCCCGGCTGAGCACCAGCGCGATCATCCGGGGCAGCTGGTTGCGTTCCTCGTTGTACGAGCAGATGTCGAAGAAGACCTTGCCGTCCGCCTCCTCGATCGACGCGCACATCTGCCGCTGGAGGGCGACGAACACGCCCCGGCCCCGGCCGCCGAGCGCCGAGCCGGCGAAGAGGCAGTAGAAGAGCCGTCGCTGCTCGTACAGCTCGGGCCAGTGGTATCGGAAGTAGTCCGCCGAGATCAGCGGGATCGACTCCAGGTCGTTCGTGAGGGTGCCCATCCCGGCGATGCCCTCGTCGTCCAGAGCCACGTGCTTGGCGATCCGTCTGTCGGCCATCACCTCGTCGAACTCGTGGCGGTACATCAGGTGCCGGTTGACCGCGAGGATCCGCAGGTCGTTGAAGCAGTTCGAATAGAAATCCCAGGCCTCTTCCAGCATGTCGGCCGGCAGCTCGGGCATGACTTCCACACGCATGGTCGCCCCCTCTCGGTGTCAAACCTTCCAGGGACCCTGGTGCGGTGCGGCCAACTCCGGCATTATTCGCACGCGGAATCAGTGGTGTAAGCCACGTCACTGCCGATGGGAGGACCATGACCCCGCTAGTCGCACTCCTGATCGTGCTCGCCACCGGTCTGGCGGCAGCGCTGATGGCCGCCACCAGGTAGAAAGCGGGTATGCGCTTCGCCACCTGGAACGTCAACTCGGTCAAGGCCCGGCTGCCCCGCCTGCTCGACTGGCTGGAGCACACCGCCCCCGACGTGGTCTGCCTGCAGGAGACCAAGGTCGCCGTCTTCCCCGAGAAGGAGGTCGCCGCACTCGGGTACGAGACGGCCGCGCACGGCCAGGGCCGCTGGAACGGCGTCGCCCTGCTCTCCCGGATCGGCCTCGACGACGTACGCCGTGGCTTCGCCGGTGAGCCCGGCTTTCCCGAGCCGGAGGCGCGTGCCGTCAGCGCCCGGTGCGGCGGCATCCGGTTCATGTCGGTGTACGTGCCGAACGGGCGCACGCCGGAGGATCCGCACTACGCGTACAAGCTGCGGTGGCTCGGCGCGCTGCGGGACGCCCTCGTGCCCGAACTGGCCGCCGGCCCGGTCGTGGTGGCCGGCGACTACAACGTGGCCCCCACCGACGCCGACGTGTGGGACATCACGGTCTTCGCGGAGTCCACTCACGTCACCCCGCCGGAGCGGGCCGCCCTCGCCGCGCTGCGCGACCTCGGTCTCACCGACGTGC
Organism: Actinoplanes sp. NPDC049802; assembly: GCF_040656595.1. Classification (NCBI taxonomy): domain Bacteria; kingdom Bacillati; phylum Actinomycetota; class Actinomycetes; order Micromonosporales; family Micromonosporaceae; genus Actinoplanes; species Actinoplanes sp. NPDC049802. Next base: position 25,981 of record NZ_JBFAMR010000012.1, on the reverse strand, counting down.
CGGCCCGGCCGCTCAAGGGCGAGAAACCGTTCACGTACTGGGACTACCGGGCCGGGATGTTCCACCAGAACAAGGGCATGCGGATCGATCTCGTCTACGCCACCACCGACGTGACGGCACGGGTGTCCGACGCCTTCGTCGACCGCGAGGCACGCAAGGGGAAAGGGCCGTCCGATCACGCCCCGATCGTGGTCGACCTGAACGATTCGCCGGGTAACACGTAGGCTGGGGGCATGACAGCGCGTACGCCGCCGGTTCCGGTCGCGCCCGCGCCGGCCCTGCTCCAGGCCACCTTCGAGGCCGCTGGCGAGGGGATGCTGCTGTGTGCCGAGGCGGGGCACACCGTGCTTCTGGCGAATGCCGCGGCCCGGCGCCTGGTGCCCGGCACGAGCCCCGGCGAGGCCGTCGGGGCCCCGTTTCCTGGGCCCGGCGCCGACTCGTTCCGGTGCGAGCACGAGGGCCGCTCCCTCTACGGGATGCGGCGTGCCCTCGACGGCGGGCACTACGCCTGGTTCATCCGGGACGAGACCGAACAGACACGGCACATCGCCCACACCGAGTTCCTCGCCGAGGCGGGGTGGCGGCTGTCCGCGTCGCTGCATGTGGGGCGTGTCATGCGTACCACGGTGGAGCTGGCGGCGGCGCGGATCGCCGACACCGCGATGGTGGTCCTGCCGCCGCGCCGGCATCGCAGCGGCTGGATCCGGCTGCTGCCGGGCCGCGCCGTCGAGGAGGGCACCCTGCCCGAGCGCCTGCTCGCCGACGTGCCCGGCCTGACCGAGGCCCTCGACGGCTTCCCGCCCATCCCCAGCCGGTGGCTGGACCCGGCGCAGGCCCCCGGCTGGCTGCTGCCGGCCGATCTCGGCCCGGTCGGCGCGCTGCTGGTCACGCCGCTGCCCGGCAACGCCGAACCGGCCGGCGCCCTGATCCTGGCCCGGCACGGGGCGTCCCGCGGGTTCCGCGACGAGGACGAGGCGCTCGCCCGGGTCTTCGCGGCCCGCGCCGGCGCGGCGATCTCCGCCGCCACCCTCTACCAGGAGCAGGCCGACACCGCCGACGTCCTCAAAGCCGACCTGCTCCCGCCGGAGCTTCCGGTGATCGACGGGTTCGAGCTCGCCGGATCGCACCAGCTGCGCATCGGCGGCGACTTCTACGACGTCTTCGGCCCGGCCGGGGACAGCACCGACACGATCATCGCCCTCGGCGACGTCTGCGGCACCGGCCCGGAGGCGGCCGTCCTCACCGGCAAGGTGCGGCAGACGCTGCGCGCGCTGCGGCTGGTGCGGGCCGAGCCGGAGGCCATCCTGCGTGTGCTCAACGACGTGCTGCTCCAGGCCGGGCGGCGGAGCCGGTTCGTGACCATGGTGGTCGGCTCGGTCCGCCGCGTCGAACAAGGCCGGGTGCGGCTGGAGCTGGCCACCGGCGGCCACCCCGCCCCACTGGTGCTGCGCGGCGACGGCCACGTCGAGGAGGTCCCGGCCAAGGGCGCCCTGATCGGGGTCGTGCCGCTGACCGACATCCGGCCGGCCGCCGTCGAGTTGGCCCCCGGCGAGTTGTGCCTGCTCTACAGCGACGGGCTCACCGAGGCCCGCGGCGGCCCCTCCGGGCGCGAGCAGTTCGGCGAACAGCGACTGCGCCGGGCGCTCGGCGACTGCGCCGGGATGCCCGGCGCCGCCGTCGTCGAACGGCTCAGCCAGATCGTCTCCGACTGGCTGCACGGCAACCAGTCCGACGACATCGCCATGCTCGCGGTCCGCGCCCCCGCACGCACCCCGCTCAGCCTGCGCGGCGGCGGCGTCCCCGAACAGTCGCCCTACCTGATCGCCGCCCGGCGCGGCGACCGCCGGCTCCGGGCCCGCTCGTGACCGCACCCACGCGGCCGGCCACGCCGATCGACCCGTTGACCACGGAACGCTATCTTGGTCTGGTCGCGGACGGTGATGAGCTGGCCGCCACCCGGCTGATCACCGAACTGCTCGACCACGGCGTACCGGCCGAGCGGATCATCGTCGATCTGATCGGCGCCACCCAGCGGCGGGTCGGCGAGCTGTGGGCCGCCAACGAGTGGTCGGTGGCCCGCGAGCACGCCGCAACCGCGGTCAGTGAACGCGCCGTCGCCACCGTCGCCGCCCGGACCAGCCCGTACCCGTCCCGCGGCCGGATCACCCTCGCCTGCGTCGACGGCGAATGGCACGGGCTGCCCGCCCGGATGCTCGCCGAGCTGCTGCGACTCGGTGGCTGGCGGGTCGACTTCCTGGGCGCCAGCGTCCCCGGCCGGCACCTGATCACCCACCTGCACCAGACCGGGCCCGACGCGGTGGCGCTCAGCTGCACGATCCCCACCCGGCTGCCGCGCGCCCACGCGGCCATCGCCGCCTGCCGCGCCGCCGGCGTCCCGGTGATCGCCGGTGGCCGTGGCTTCGGGCCCGGCGGCCGTTACGCCGCCCGGCTCGGCGCCCACGCCTGGGCCGGCTCCGGAGAAGAGGCCGTCGCCCGCCTGGCCACCGACTGGCCACCACGCCACGTGATCGACCTGCCCACCGCGGAGGCGCAGAGCCACCTCGGCGACGAGGAGTACACCCACCTTCTCCGTTGCCGCCCCCAGCTCATCACCACCGCGATGGAACGCCTGTCCGCCGCCTATCCCACCGCACACCACTACGACGCCGCCCAGCTCGAATCGACCGTCGAGGACATCGGCCACATCGTCGACTTCCTGGCGGCCGCGCTCTACGTCGGCGAGCAGGAGATCTTCACCGATTTCATCGAGTGGACCAACGGCGTGCTCACCTCCCGCGGCGTGCCGGTCACCGCTCTGCGCACCGGTCTGCGCCTCATCCGCGACCAGCTCATCGACTTCCCGGCCGCCATCGCGATGCTCGACGCCGCACTCGTCGAACTTCTCTGATCCGGTACGCGCGAGACGGTCCCGAAAACCACACCTCCCGTCCGTGGCACACAGAGCCTGATCGGGCGGCTGGCGCCGCACGATCCGGCCCGGGCGGCTGGCGCCGCACGGGCCACCGGGTCCGGCTGGCTGGCAGTGCGGACCCTACCGGCCAAGATCGTCCACCCCCGCCGGGCGGGCACGCACGCACAGCGCACCGACTGTGCGCCCACCGCTACGACACTCGCGGGCGACCACGAAGAACCCAACGCGCGTGCCGTCCGGTGCATCTGGGCCTCGGGAGCGCACGGGAGAAGCGAATGGCCGGCAGGGACAGCGCTGACATCCCTGCTGGCTCATCAATCAAGGCTCGCTAGCAGCGCATATCCGCGGTCCGGCCCCGCTTTGCCAGGCCTCACGACGCGGGTGCCGGCCAGCAGAAACCGGACCTGGATCCAGGGATTCGATGACCGGCGACGGCGACGACGATCGGCGGTCCAAGACCGGTGAAGACCCATCCGCCGCGACGGCCACCCAAGTACACGGCAATACGCGAACCGCACGCTCCTCCCTGAGCAAGACCGGCAAAACAACCCCGCCACCCGCAATAACCCCTCGGCGATCCAAGACCGGCGAAGACCCATCCGCTGCGGCGGTTGCGCATGTAGACGGCATTGCGTGAGCGGTGTGCTCGTCGCTGGGCAGGACCGGCAAAACAACCCGACCACCCGCAATAACCCCTCGGCGATCCAAGACCGGCGAAGACCCATCCGCTGCGGCGGTTGCGCATGTAGACGGCATTGCGTGAGCGGTGTGCTC
>NZ_JBFAMR010000012.1:0-22175 GCF_040656595.1 Actinoplanes sp. NPDC049802 | reverse complement strand
GTCGCTGGGCAGGACCGGCGAAGCGACCCGGCCGGCCGGTGATGGCTCCTCGGCGATCGCCGTTGCCGCTGCCCCGTGAACTCCGCCGTGTGGCATCGGCCGGCCATCGCACGCCATCACCGCCACGTTCACCGGCTGGCAGCGGACGCGGAGACGAGTCCCCGTCCGGGGAGACGGGACACCGATCACGGCTATCTGTGTTCCGCAGACGTGACACCCGCAACGGGTGTCGTCACACCCACCACGGGTGTCACGTTCTCCGAGCACACATCACCCGGGACGCCAGGACGCCGGGGCGCCAGGACGACAGGACGACAGGACGCCGGGGCGCCAGGACAACAGGACGCCGGGGCGCCAGGACAACAGGACGCCGGGGCGCCAGGACAACAGGACGCCGGGGTGCCAGGACGCCGGGGTGCCAGGACGCCGGGGTGCCAGGACGCCGGGGTGCCAGGATGCCGGGGTGCCAGGGCGTACCGTCGGGGCGCTGTGGGCGCCCGCCCGGCGGGCAGACGGGGCCGAACGCCCGGCGGGCAGACGGGGCCGAGCGATTCGGCACGCACGCAGGGCCTGTGTGGTCGTTGACGAGTGTCACAGCGGTGCTCGGGGCACAAACCGTCGGTGCGGCGCTGTGCCCGCCCGCCCGCCTGCACGCCCGCGCCGGACAGGGGGTGGGCGCGCACAGCGCACCGAGCGTGTGCCCGGACCACCGCTGTGACACCCGTGAACGACCACGCAGAGCCTCACGTGCGCGCCGGTCGGCACCTACCGGCCGCGGGAAGGCACGGAGAACAATCGGCCATCAGCATCAGCGCTGGTAGTCAGCCGGTTCGGGGTGCTCCGGGCGTACGAGATAAATGGGTGGCGCGGGGTGAGGGTGCCGGTTAGCGTGAGCTTCATGCTGTGATGCCGTCCCGACCGCCGCCTGCCGCCCGCCGCTCCGTGCTGGTGTGGCACTCAGGCCGCGTTGTCTCCGTGCGCCGGAAACGGCCGGAGGGGAGTCGTCACGCCTTCGTCGCGGGATCACGATGCCTCCGGGTTTCCGGCACGTCCGGTGAGGGTTTCGCACCTGCCGGGCTCTTCGCCGCTGATCCGGCCGCCGCCTTCGGGCGAGGCCGTTCGTTTCCGGCCACGTCCTTTCCGACGCGGGAGGCGTGGTCCGTCCGCTCCCCAGCGGAGCCGCAAGGAGGTCGTTTTGCCTGCCAAACCGTTTTCCGTGCATCTGAACCTGGACGAGATCGCCCAGCGGGACATCGCCGCCGCTCTGCGCCCGGCGACTTCCACCGACGGCGCTGACGAATCGGCCGACCAGGTCGCCGCACACCACGGAGCCCGGGACGCCCGCCAGGCCGCCCGGGATCGTTCCGGCCGCGCCCGCTCCGGCCGCGCGAGCCAGTCGTCGGGTGGGCGTTCCTACGCGTTCCGTCGTAGCTGAGCCGCGGCCGCAGGCGACCACGCCCCGGTCGTACCGGGAGGAGAGAGCGCGGGCCCGGCGCCGGAGTGATCCGGTGCCGGGCCCGTCGCTGTCGCCGGGTACGGGTCAGCCGAGCTGTACGTAGACGTCGTCGATCTGGCCGTGATACATGTCGCTGTCCTTGGCGAAGTTCGGTCCGCCGATGCGCATGGGCAGGTTGTTGTCGACGGCCGCCGTGGTCGGCAGGGTGGTCTTGGCGCCGGCGACGCCGTCGACGGAGATGGCCAGGGTGGAGCCGGCGCGTTCGCAGACGACACGGTGCCAGTTGCCGTCGGCCACGGGGCGGGCCGAGCGGGCGACGAAGGACTGCCCGGTGCCGCGGGCCACGATGACGCACTGGGCGCGGCCGGTCTTGCCGATCTGCAGCTTCCACTGGCTGTCGGCGGTGGCGACGCCCTTCTGCATGACGTTGGCGTTGCCGCTGATCTGGGCGGAGGTGAGCCGGACGCTGGCCGCCCACCGGAAGTTGCGGGTGCCGGGGTCGAGGTCGGCGTCGTCGGGCGCCTCGAAGAGCGCCTTGGCGCAGGTGGGAGCGTTGGCGGCGCAGATGCCGGGGAAGGAGGCGAAGCGACCGGCGCCCTGGGTCATGATGGCGATCTGGCCGTTGTTGGCGCCGCGGATGGTGAGCTGGCCACCGCGGCCGGACAGGTCGTTGACCTTGCCGGCGGTGGCGCCGCCGTCGAAGGTGTAACGGGCGACGAGCGCGGGACCGGCAGGGTCTTCGGCAGCGAAGGCCGGAGCGCCGAACAGCGGCGCGAGGAGAACGGCGGACAGTGCCGCGAACATCTTCATGTCATGAAAGATGGCCTAAAATCCGTTTTGTTGCGATCTCTGGTGGAAAATGTAGATCGGATGGGGGTCGTCCTTCAGAGAAGGCACTCCGACTCGGCGATCATGCAGACCGCCACCACGCGCAGCAGCGGGAACCCCGCGGCCAGCCACTCGGCCACGGCGACCGGGGCGAAACCCGGCTCCGGCAGCGGCCGGCCCGCCCGGACCGCGCCGGCCGCGATCGCCCGGGCGTACGCCGCCAGACCCTCCGCGTCGGTGGTCCGTCCGGCGTCGTGCAGCGCGTCACGGACCGCCGCGGCATGCTGGTCGATCTTGGCGAGCAGGGCGGGCTCGGCGAACGCGGCGGCCAGGCCGTCCACCCCGACGCGGGCCATCATCTCGTCGAGGTAGATCCCGGCGGGGCGGACGGCGGCGGTCGACGTGGCGGCGAAGGCGAGGTTCTCGTTCGTCATGCCGACGACGCTAGAGGGCCGTGAACTGCGTGAACAGGGGGGTAACCGGTTAGCACCCCAAGCGCCACCGCGCGGCGACCGGCTACACGGCAAGCGCGTCCATGGCCCGGTAGACGCGCTTGTCGGAGACCGGGTACGCCGTACCGAGGGTCTGCGCGAAGTAGTTGATCCGCAGCTCCTCGATCATCCAGCGGATCTCCCGGAGCCCCTCCTCCGCGGGACCGCCCGGTGACACCGAGGCCCGCAGTTCGCGGTACTCCGACTCGATCTCGTGGATCTGGGTGGTGAGCTGCCGGTCCCGGGGCAGGCCGCCACCGAGCCGGTCCAGCCGGTACACGATGCCGCGCAGGTAGCGGGGCATCTGGTGCAACTGGCGCCATCCGGTCTCGGTCACGAAACCGGGGTGGACCAGGCCTTTGAGCTGCTGCCGGATGTCGGCCAGGGCGGGGAGCAGCTGCGGGTCGCGCAACTGTTTGAGGCGCTGCTCCACGTCGTACGCCGTGGCGAGCACCGCACGCACCTGGGTGACCAGGTTGGCGACCGCGTCGACGAGATCCTCCCGCACGGTGTCGCGCAGCGACGCGAACTCGACCGACGACCACACCGGTCCCCCGGCCTCGGCGACGAGCCGGTCCACGGCCGCACCGGCGCAGTCGTCGAGCAGGTCGGCGATCGACCGGTACGGGTTGGCCCGCGACAGTTCGAGTTTGGCCCGGTTGTCGAGCCGCCCCTGGAGGAACCGCGCGGCGGGCGGCAGCGTGAGCAGCAGCAACCGCCGGGTGCCGGCGATCATGGCGACCCGCTGCGACGCCTCGTCCTCGAAGACCCGGACGGCCACGCTGTCGCCCTCGTCGACGAGCGCCGGCCAGACGTTGACCTCGTAGCCGCCGCGCACCTGGGCGACCCGCCGGGGCAGCACGCCGAAGTCATTGACGGTGATCCCGCGCCGCTCCAGGTTGCCGGCCGCCCGGGAGATGGTGGCCCGCACCTTGGGCGCGAGCTGCTTACGCAGCACGTCGAGATCGCGGCCCTCGGCGACGATCTCGCCGGCCTCGTTGACGATCCGGAAGTTCATCCGCAGATGCTCGGGAACCTGGCCGGGCCGCCACGCGTCGCGCGGCACCACGGTCCCGGTGAGCCGCCGCAGTTCGTTGCCGATGGCGTCGGGCAGCGGCCCACGGCGCACCGGCACCCGGTCGAGGACGGCCTCGGCCCAGTCCGGCACCGGTACGAAGCTGGTGCGCAGATGCTTGGGCAGGGCCCGGATCAGGGCGATCACCACGTCCTTGCGGAAACCCGGCACCGACCAGCCGAAGTCGTCCGGATCGATCTTGTTGATCAGGTCGAGCGGCACCCGCACGGTGACCCCGTCGGCCGGCGAGTTCGGCTCGAAGGAATAGGACAGCGGCAGTTTCACCCCGCTCGCCAGCCACGCGTCCGGGAACTGGTGGGGGTCGACCGTGTCCCGCCCGGCGTTGACCAGATCGTCGCGGGTGAAGGTGAGCAGATCCGGGGTCTCCACCCGCGCTTTCTTCCACCAGCCGTCGAAATGGCGGGAGGAGACGACCTCGGCGGGGATCCGGGCGTCGTAAAGCGCGTACACCGTCTCGTCGTCGACGGCGATGTCGCGGCGGCGGGCCCGGTTCTCGATCTCGGTGATCTTCTCGAGCAGCCGCCGGTTCTCGTTGAAGAACTTGTGGTGGGTCTCCCAGTCGCCTTCGACCAGTGCGTGCCGGATGAACAGTTCACGCGACACCACCGGATCGACCCGGCCGTATCCGACGCGACGGCGCGGCACGATCGGCAGCCCGTAGAGGGTCACCTTCTCGAAAGCCATCACCGCGCCCATCCTGCGGTCCCAGTGCGGCTCGCTGTAACTACGTTTGACCAGGTGCGGAGCGAGTTTCTCGGCCCATTCCGGCTCGATCCGGGCATTCACCCGGCCCCACAGCCGGCTGGTCTCCACCAATTCGGCGGACATCACCCAGCGGGGCTGCCGCTTGAACAGCGCGGAACCGGGGAAGACCGCGAACTTCGCGCCGCGGGCACCGATGTACTCGCGTTTCTCCTGGTCTTTCATGCCGATGTGGCTGAGCAGACCCGCGAGCAGAGCGGTGTGCACCGGTTGTGCCGCGACTCCCGCTTCCCAATCCTCTTTCAAAGACAGCTCGAGCGTACGCGTGACCTGTTTCAGCTGCGCGTAGATGTCCTGCCACTCACGGACCCGCAGATAGTTCAGGAATTCGCTGCGGCAGAGCCGGCGGAACTGGTTGCCGGACAGCTCCTGCTGTTTCTCCCGCAGATAGCGCCACAGGTTGAGGTAGCTGAAGAAGTCCGATTCCTTGTCGGTGAACCGGGCGTGCTTCTCGTCGGCCTGCTGCTGTTTGTCGGCGGGCCGCTCACGCGGGTCCTGGATCGACAGGGCGGCCGCGATCACCATGACCTCGGCGAGGCATTCCTGCCGGTCGGCCTCGATCACCATGCGGGCCAGCCGGGGGTCGACCGGCAGCTGGGCGAGCTGCCGGCCGAGCGGTGTGAGCTTGCGGTCGTCGAGCGCGCCGAGTTCCTCGAGCAGCTTGACACCGTCGGTGATGTTGCGCCGGTCCGGCGGGTCGATGAACGGGAACCTCTGCAGATCGCCGAGACCCAGGTTGGTCATCTGGAGGATGACGCTGGCCAGGTTGGTCCGCAGGATCTCCGGCTCGGTGAACTCCGGCCGCTGCTCGAAGTCCTCTTCCGAGTAGAGCCGGACGCAGATGCCGTCGGAGGTCCGGCCGCAGCGGCCCTTGCGCTGGTTGGCGCTGGCCTGCGAAACCGGTTCGATGGGCAGGCGCTGCACTTTGAGCCGGTGCGAGTAGCGGCTGATCCGGGCGGTGCCGGGGTCGATCACATATCTGATGCCGGGCACCGTGAGGGAGGTCTCCGCGACGTTGGTGGCGAGCACGATCCGGCGCTCGCTGTGCCGCTCGAAGACCCGGTGCTGCTCGGCCGCGCTGAGCCGCCCGTAGAGCGGGACCACCTCGGTGCCGCGCAGATCCTTCTTGTTCAGCGCGTCGGCGGTGTCCCGGATCTCCCGCTCGCCGGAGAGGAAGACCAGGATGTCGCCGTCGCGGGGCAGCTCGTCGACGGCGGCCGCGATGCCGTCGATCTGGTCGATCGGCTCCTCGCGGACCTCGTCGTCCTCGATCACCGCGGTGGTGACCAGCGGCCGGTAGCGCACCTCGACCGGGTAGGTCCGCCCGGACACCTCGATCACCGGGGCGGGCTTGCCGTCCGCGCCGGCGAAGTGGGCGGCGAACCGCCCGGTCTCGATCGTCGCCGAGGTGATGACCAGCTTGAGATCGGGCCGCTTCGGCAGCAGTTCGCGCAGGTAGCCGAGGATGAAGTCGATGTTGAGGCTGCGCTCGTGGGCCTCGTCGATGATCAGCGTGTCGTACCGGTACAGCATCCGGTCGTTCTGGATCTCGGCCAGCAGGATGCCGTCGGTCATCACCTTGACCATGGTGTCGTCGCTCACCTGGTCGGTGAACCGCACCTTGTAGCCGACCGTGGACCCCAGCGGCCGGTCCAGCTCCTCGGCGATCCGCTCGGCCACCGTGCGGGCGGCGATCCGGCGCGGCTGGGTGTGGCCGATCTGACCACGGACGCCGCGCCCCAGCTCCAGGCAGATCTTGGGGATCTGGGTGGTCTTGCCGGAGCCGGTCTCCCCGGCCACCACGACGACCTGGTGGTCCCGGATGGCGTCGGCGATGTCGTCCTTGCGGGCGCTGACCGGCAGCCCCTCGGGGTAGGTGATCCGCGGCATCGAGGCGATCCGGCTCTCCAACCGCAGCCGGGCCCGCTCCACCTCGGTCTCGATCTCGGCGAGCACGGTGGAACGGGCGGCGTCGTCACGGATCCGGCGGGTCCCGTCGAGGCGGCGCTGAAGCCGCCGCTGGTCACGGGGCAACAACTCGGCGATCCGGCTACGCAGCGAGGAGACAGGCGTTATCGACATGGCGGAGCAAGGATAGGCACAACCGGCCGGAAACGCCTGGTGATTAACGCCGCCCTCACGCGTGCTCTCAGCTTCCCGGCGCCTTTTGCGGGTTGGCGGCGAGCCACTGGTCGATGGTGTCGTCCTTGATCGCGGTGAACATCGCGGCCGACTTCTTCGCGTCGAGCTTCACCGCGCTCCCGGCGGAAGTCCGCAGGCCCGCGTTGGTGTACGGCACGGTGGCGTACGAGATGGCCGAAGGTTTGATGCCCTTCACCGCGAATGCCAGATCCCGGAGTTCCAGGTCCCGATCCACGGTGAGCGAGTCGGCCACCAGGCTGACCAGCCCGTCGAGCGCCAGCGGGTCGCTGAGTGCCCCGCTCCTGGACACCTTGGCGATGACCGCCTTCACCACCAGCTGCTGGTTGTACATCCGCCCGAAGTCGCCGCCCGGCACCTCGTAGCGCTGCCGCATGAACTCCTCGGCCTGGCCGCCGTCGAGGTCGTGGCAGCCCTGCTTCCACACCTTGTCGGAGAAGGTGGAGCGCACGTCGTACGGCACGCAGACGTTGACCCCGTCCACCGCGTCGACCATGTCCCGGATGCTGGCGAAGTTGGCGATCATCGCCCCGTCCAGAGTCACCCCGGTGAGCTGCCGCACCGTCTTGGCGGTCAGCGCCGCCCCACCGAAGGCGAAAGCCGCGTTGATCTTGTTCTTGCCACCCGTCCAACTGCCACCGGCCGGCACGTCGACGTAGCTGTCCCGCGGAATCGAAATGATCGCCGCCTTGTCCCGGCTCCTCGCGATGTGCACCAGCATGATGGTGTCCGAGCGTTCCCCGATCGGGCTGTCCCCACCGGTCTCCTCGGCCCGGGAGTCCGACCCGAGCAGCAGGAGGTTGAGCGCCCCCGACTCCCAGTTCTGCTCACTCCGCGCCGCTTCCTCGGGCGGCACGGACGGCATCAGATCGGCCCGTTCCACCTTGCCCTCGTAACGGCTCACGAGGAAATAGCCACCCCCGGCCAGTCCACCGGCCATCACGAGTAGTAGCACGCCAAGCATGAGGAGCGCTTTCTTCCAACCCGGCATTGCCCCGAATCGCCCCTGCCGGTGAGCCGGTTCGCTTTTCCCGGGCTTCTCGCCGAGATCCAGATCTGATTCCACTCGCAACACCTTCACGGCTGGCCCGAGAAATGGTCAAGCCGCGAGCATCCTCTTTTCGGTCACCCTTGCCACCCGAGCGGACGAGCAGCGCATATCTCTCCAGAGCGGCGCAAAGACTTGAACCATGACCTAATACCGCATTGCCTCCGCCCGCTCGCCGCCCAACCAACGTGACCAACAGAGCCAGACACAGAGAGTGAGCAAAACCCGCCCAGTGCGGCACACTCCACCACTGTGAGCGGGCGAAAGAATACGGAGAGCAACCGATGAGATTCAAGTCACCTCGGCTCGCAAAGGGCGAGAGCTGCCGGATCCGAGTCCGGCCGACATCCCCGATGTCCGAATCCGAACCCCAAAACCGGCGTATTGATCGCCGGAATTCTGCCCGCCCCGCAACCCGAGGCACTCCCTATCTCTTAAGTCGAGTTCGTCCGTTTCTGAACCGCTGGGAAGGGCCGCCGCCCGAACGGATGATTCAGCCGACTTAGCCGCTGCCTAATGTTTGGCCCTCGCCACGGGTGAACGAGAAATTCCCGTGATAACTGACGATGACTATGGAGGCGGCGTGTCCGGGGCGCAGTACACGGCCATTTCTTCCGTACACCGGGAAGAATCGGGCACACGCAACTCAGTGCCCGCATGGTCGATAATCTTGATCGCTGACATCCTGTCGCTGTCGATCCTCATTCCGTTCAGCCCTACCCATCTGCGCGCATTGGTGGTATTCGCCATCGCCACGGTCGGGTTGTTCACCGCCGCCGGCCTCTACGGGCCCCGCCTGCACCTGTCCTTCCTGGACGACCTTCCCACGCTGGCGAGCCGGGTGCTGATCGCTGTCGCCCTGGTAGCCGGTGTCACCGCGCTACGCCACACCGAGAACACGGTCAACACCGTCGAGTCGCTGCTGCGCTCGGCCGCGCTGGCGATCCTGCTCCTCGTCGGCGGCCGCATGGTCACCTACCTGTGCATCCGGCTCGCGCGCAAGAACGGCCGAGTCGGCCACCGCGCGGTCCTGGTAGGCAGCGGCCCGATCGCCGCCGACCTGGCACAGGCACTGAGCCGGGATCCGGTCTACGGCCTGCGGCCGGTCGGCTACCTGGACGAGCCGGGTGATGAGAACGATCCCGGAATCGGCCTGCGGCGCATCGGTGACGTGACCGAACTGGCCCGGGTACTGGACCTGCACCGGGCCACGGTGATCGTGGTCGCCGACCCCAACGTCCCCGAGGACCTTTTCGCGGACGTGCTCGAAGCCTCCATCGGACGGACCCACCACGTCTTCGTCGTGCCCCGCATGCGCCGTTTCCCGGTTCGCCATCGGCTCAGGGACCATATCGGCGCCATTCCCGTCGTACGGGTGCGGCCGCCGGAACTCGACGGTTGGCGCTGGCGTTTGAAGCGGACATTCGACGTGTTCCTGAGCACGATCGCGGTCATCATGCTCAGCCCGGTCCTCCTGGCCTGCGCCGCCGCCGTACGCCTCGAGGGCGGTCCTGGAGTCCTGTTCCGACAGGTCCGGGTCGGCCGTTACGGCGTCCACTTCGAGGTGCTGAAGTTCCGTTCGATGCGCCCCCGTGACGAGGCCGACTCACAGACCACCTGGTCCATCGCCCAGGACGATCGGGTCGGCCCGGTCGGCCGGTTCCTGCGCCGCACCTCCCTCGACGAGCTTCCCCAGCTCTGGAACATCCTGCGTGGTGACATGACCATCGTCGGCCCTCGCCCCGAGCGGCCGCACTTCGTGGCCGAATTCTCCGCGGCCCATCCGCACTACGCCCGCCGGCACCGCGTGCCGGTCGGCCTCACCGGCCTTGCCCAGGTCAGCGGACTTCGCGGGGACACCCCGATCAGCGATCGTGCTCGCTTCGACAACTTCTACATCGAGAACTGGTCGCTCTGGCTCGACATGAAGATCATCGTCCGCACCCTGACCGAAGTCCTCACCGCCGGAGGCCGCTGACGTGGCCGATCGCAGCCTACGAATCCTTCATGTCACCGAGTGTTACTCAGCGGGTACGGGCGCAGTGATCAATCAGATGGTCGCCGGGCTCCCCGAGCACGAACACCACCTTTTGTGGCATGCCGACGAGGATCCGTGTTCGCCAGCCGACTTCCGGAGTTCCCACCTGCTCCCTGAAGGTACGACCGCGCGAATCCATGCAGTCATGAGAGCCGTGCAGCGGCTCCAGCCCGACGTCGTGCACGCTCATTCTAGTTGGGCCGGTATCTACACACGGCTTTCGCGCCTCGGCGTGCCGGTGGTCTATCAACCGCATTGCTTCGGCTTCGTCAATCCCAGCGTTCCCTCCGCACAGCGGAAAGCAGCACGGATGGTGGAGTCGGTTTTGGCCCCCAGGGCCTCAGCCATCGTGGCGGTCTCGCCCCACGAGAAGCGGCTCGCTCTGGGAGTCGTCGGGCGGTCCAAAGCCCACGTTGTCATGGTCCCGAACCGCCCCAGCGTCATGGCCCGGCCGCCGGCACCGTCGGTTTCCGTGTCTCCGGTGGTCAGCATGATAGGCCGACTGAGCCCACAGAAAGACCCTCTTTTCTTTGCGGAGGTGGCACGGCGAGTACGGGCTCGCCGCCCACACGTCCGGTTCCAGTGGATCGGTGGCGGCACCGGCCAGTCGTTCGCGGATGCTCTCAAGGAGGTGGGTGCACAGGTCACTGGCTGGTTGGATCAGGCGACAATGGCCCGGAGACTCGCCAGCAGCGATCTTTACCTGCACTCCGCGGCCGCAGAAGGTTTTCCAATCAGCGTGCTCGACGCTGCGGCGTCAGGATTGCCCGTTGTTGTCCGCGACATTGACGCGTTCGCTGGACTCCCGCTGACCAAGGCTATCGACGTGTCCCAGGCCGCCGATCACGTGGAGCAGATCCTCAGCGTCCCCGCAGCCCGCTCCGCGTCACTGGCCAGCGCGGCCAAACTGCTAGACGCGATGAGCACCGGCCAGCAAGCAGATGCTCTTACCGAGCTCTACCAGCACGTCACGAGGAAACGATGAAGATGCGTATCCTGCACCCTGACCGGATCGTCAACCGGCATGTCGGGGGCAACACAACCTATACACGCCGAATCCGGGAGGGCCTGGCGAGGCGAGGTGTACAGCTTGGGACGATCCCCGCGCTACCGCATCCGGTGTTGACCGCCGCGGCAGAGAATGCCTACTCACTACGCCGAATGAGACACTCGGTCCTGCATTTCTCCGCCGACACAGGCCCGATGATTCGCACGCGGACCGGTTCCGTGGTGACCGTGCATGGCGTGGCAAGCCGGTGGACAGCAGTGGCTCGAACCCCGGCCCAGGAGCAGATCTGGCGTTCCCGGGTAGGAGCCGCGATCCGCAACACCGACCGGCTCATCACCGTCTCTGAGAGCAGTTCTGCCGACATCACGGAAGTTTTCGGTGTCCGGTCAGAGCAGATTCGCACCATCCCGCACGGAATCGATGCGGAGGTGTTCGCCTCGCCTGTCGAGCTGAGTCCAGAACTCGCCCGCTTCGAAGGCCGGCCCTTCGCTCTCTTCGTCGGAAATCTCGAGCCTCGAAAGAACATCGTCGAGTTGATTCGTGCGTTCGGCAGACCGGAGATCCGCACCACCGGACTGGATCTCCTGATCATCGGGCGGCCAGCATGGAACTACGACGAGATCTTGCGCGAGATCGAAGCATCCCCCTGGGTCACCCGACTCGGATTCGTCACCGAGAACGACAAGATCGCCATGATGCAGCGATGCACTGTCTTCCTCTTTCCGAGTCACTACGAAGGGTTCGGTTTCCCGGTCCTAGAAGCACTGGCCGCCGGTGCGCCAGTGATCTGCAGCGACCGAGGCTCACTCGCTGAGGTGGCAGGGCCGTCGCTTCGCCTGGCTGCCTTGGACTCGGAATCAATGGCTGCTCAGATCGCCGCGTATCTGGAGGATACAAACGCCCTCCGAGCCTGTCGATCCGCCGGTCCGGAGTGGGCCCGAAGCTTCTCCTGGGAGAAGTCAGTCGACCAACACATTGCCGTTTACCAGGAGATTCTCAATGACTAAGGTCGCAATCCTGCATGGGTACAGCGCCGACAACATCGGCGACGGATTCCTCGTTCAGGAGACCTGTTCGATGCTCCGCGAGGTGTTCGGCCCCAACGTCGATATTACGTTATTCGCGCATAAGCCCGACTCGTTCGCGGGCTTCGGCGTTCGCCTCTTCTCGACAGCACCTAACAAGCTACTTCTACCGCGTGCCTCCACCCTGCGGGAGCTCGCGCGGCTTCGTACCTACGACCTCGTAGTCGGGGTCGGTGGTGGTTACCTGCGTATGGGGCGACCGTCTGCGGCTGCCAAGTGCGCGCTCGTGCACCTGCCTCAACTGATCGCGGCAGGACGAGTCGGATCACGCGCCGTATACCTGCCGCAGTCCATCGGCCCGTTCCGGATGGGCACACGCGCACCGATGCGCCGACTCTTGTCGAGGGTCAGTCAAGTCATGGCCCGCGACGACCGCACGATCTCCGAACTGTCGCTGCCGAACGTGACCCGATACTCCGACATCGCACTGCTTCGCAACGCCGCGATCAAGCGCACCCACATCACGCCCACTGGGCCGGCGGTGTACACCGTGCGAGGATTCGACGGGACCGTCCCTAAAGATGCGATCGCACTTGCCGAACTCCTGCGGCCGTTCGATGGCTTCGTTCAATCGACTACCGGTCGCAACAACGACACCGAAGCCATGGGATCCCTGCGCCCGATCCGCCTTCTCGAACGCTCAGAGATCCATGGCGCGGCAGGTGGCAGACGAGTCGTCGTGGCGGTACGCCTGCACGCGGCACTGCTCGCCATGGGTGCTGGACACTATGTAATTCATCTGTCCTACGAGCGTAAGGGTTTCGGCGCCTTCGGTGACCTTGGGCTGGGCGACTACGTGCACAACGTATTCAACTTCTCTCCGTCGATCGTCGCCGAACAGGTCGACCGGCTTCTGAAGGATCCTGAGGCGCGCAGGCGTTACGACGAGGCGATCACCGAGGCCGCCGGTGAGATTTCGGCGACGCGTGGCCGTCTCCTGGAAGTGATGCGCAGTACGGCTGGCGTGTACCCGGCACGCCAATGACGCCGCGCATAGGGATCATGGGCATCAAGCCAAACAGCAATGTCCAACCTGATCGGCTGAGCTGGCCTGGTTGGTTGAACCCAGCGCTGTCACTGATCATCGCGATGACCGTACCGACAGCAGCGGTTTCCCTGACGCCGGACGAGTTGTTCACCGAGGTCACTGGTCTGCCACCAGCTTCACCCGATTTCCTTGCCCGGCTCGCGGTGGTGAATGCGGCAGCAGTGGTCGGTCTAGCGTTGGCATCGTGCATCGTGCCCCGAAGCCGCTTCCACTATGAGGTGGAGCCGGAACTATTTCGGTGGCGTGCACGGCTTCTAGCCGGAGTGACAACCGCGGCTTACCTTTTCTTCGGCGCACTCGTCTTCGCTCGGGGTATGACACCTCAGCTTGCTTTGGCCGTGCTAAGCAGCGAGTACGGGGCCTTGCAAGCGAGCCGGGCGGCTTTCGTACCGGTCGCCGGCATAACTACGCTGGTCGCTTTCGGCGGCCCGGCCATCTGTGCACTCGTCGTCTCAAGCGTTCATCGCGCATTGACTCGACCCGAGATCGCCGCAATCGTCGTGATCGCAACGGGAGCAATGGCACGCGGATTTCTCAACGCTGAACGCCTGGCGATCATGGAACTCGCGATACCTGCGTTGCTCGGCCTGGTTGCCAAACGCCGAATCCGTCGAGGCGCCGAGGGTCTTCGCTCTGCTTCCGCTCCGGCTCTGATAGTGGCGGGTGTCGGCGCGTTCGCACTGTTCGCTGCCGGTGAATTGCTCCGGCCGAGCTACCAAGTTCGCGAAGGATCAGTAGATTTTGGCAGCTATATCTATGGACGTTTTTTCTCGTACTATCTGTCATCCACAGCAAACGGTGAGTATCTAAGTGAGCTCATTTCGAACGTTCCTACCCCCACTTACACGGCACAGGCCTTCTGGACCTTTCCGGGCGTGGACTCGCTGATCAGCCCGGCCACCATCTACGGTTACGACCCGTCAACGTCCTTCCACACGATGCTGGAGCAGTATCTGAACCCCGAAATGAACACCGTCGGCGTGGGTCCATCCCTTCTCGCCGAGTGGGGTCTGCCGGGCGCTTCGGCCATCGTCCTCGCCATGACGCTGGCGCTCACCCTAGCGTGGAAAGCTGGCTTGCATCGGCTCACTGCTGGTGCTGTCCCTTTATTGGCCGTGCTGACCATCGCCGCACTCGAATCGGCGAGGTATCCCTACTATTTCCAGGGACGGTTCGTGGTTGCCGCTTTGGGTGCTCTCTGGATCTACCGGTCCAGGCATGCTCGTCGGATGCCGACGGTAGATGAGTAAGCTCACTAAAGCGGCACGGCCGGTCATTCTGCTGGCCGGCTCAGGAGCCTCCGCCGCGATCCCGATTGCGACCCTGGCCGTCGCCGCGCAGACAATGACCCCAGCCGATCAGGGAATGGTCGCGCTCTCTCTTTCCGTGTCGGCATATGTCGCCCAACTTACCGGTGCTGCACTCATCGAAAGCCGCCTAGCGGCAGCTCAACATGAGATCCGTCTTCCATTTTGGCTATTTCCAGTCGCCGCGATCGGCGCCGCGATCATCGTGCTCGGCTCGTCCGCCTCCCTGTCGCGCGCTCTCGGCCTCCTCCTGTTGTATCCGGTATTGGAATTGACCCGAGTCGTGTGTGTGGTAGCGAATCAGGCGCGCATGGAGGCATACGCGGCCAGTACCGTGCTGTCCGCCGCCGCGACCAGCCTGCTGCTCGCACACCTCGGGCACAGGCAATCGGCCTGGGCGGTACTGGCGATCGGTGGATTCGCCGCCGTGCTACTGCGCCGCAGCCTGCTGACACGCGACTCTGTTCAACCAGCTCCCGCCCGAGTCGCTGCACCATTGATCGCTGAAACCGCGGTCACAGGTATTGTGCAACCGATCCTGGTGGTCGCCATCTCATCGGTGCTCGGCCCCCTCGCAGCTGTCGGTTTTCGCGCTCTCACCTCGCTCGGTGGCCTAATGAGTCCGGCACTAGGCTTCCTCCGACTGCGATTACTGTCACACGCCGCCAGCCGCGCTGACCGCATAGTTTCACTTAGTCTCCTCGGAGTCTTCGGCACCGCTGTGGTCATTGCCGGACAGGCTCCAATCATGTTCACCCTTTTTGGCGACGCCTGGACCTACAGCTCCCATCTAGGTGTAGCACTCCTCGTCTGCTGGCGCCTGATCATCGCGATCTCGACCTTTCCCTTCGCTGCATTGCGCCGCGCAGGACGGACGGTCACGGTCTTGGGCGTTCGTGCGGTGTCCTCGGTCATCTCTCTGGTTCTCGCCCTCGGTGGCGCGCACTGGGGCGGTATCACCGGCGCCATCGGCGGTCTGCTGATCGCCGAAGCAATCTCTCTAGGCATTTATCAATGGAAGGCCCACCGATGACGGTCACCGAATACCTTCGAGTCGCACGAGCGCAGTGGCTCGTAATCCTGGTAGCCATGGTGCTCACTACGGGTGGCGCGATAACCTACTCCCTGGTCAGCACGAAGCAGTACAGCTCAACCGCTCAACTATTTGTCTCGGCGACCGGCGGAACCAACAGCACCAGCAGCGATCTCAATCAAGGTGGCACCTTCACTCAGCAGCGAGTGAAGTCCTACATCGATTTTGTCGACAGCCCCGAAGTCATTACGACCGTCATCGACGACCTACGGCTTCCATACACGCCGACGGAACTCGCCACCAACATAGATGCGGCATCACCACTCAATACCGTATTGATCAATATCACTGTGATAAACGAATCACCGGAGGTGGCGCAGCGGATCGCAGAGGCTACGGCCGTGCAATTCAGCAACGTGGTCGCCGCGATCGAAACGCCACCGGGCAGCAGCCTGTCACCCGTCAAGATCTCCATCACCCGGCACGCTGACCTGCCGACGGCCCCGATTCTCCCTCGTACCAGCCTAAACATCGCTTTCAGCCTGTTGGCGGGCATCGTCGCCGGCCTGATCCTGGCACTGTTGCGACACCATTTCGATCGCACCATTCGCAGCCGGGAGACAATCACCCGTCTCATTAATGTTCCGGTAGTCGGGAGCCTATCCGACAACCCGTCAGGTAAGAACAACACACTCTTTGGGACCCTTGACGGCACCGTCCGCGGCGAGGAGTTCCGACACCTTCGGACCAACATCCGCTTCCTCTCCGTTGACCGGCAGATTGGCAGCTTCGTGGTCACCAGCGCGTTGCCCGACGAAGGCAAGACGTCGACTGCCGCCAGCCTCGCCATTACGCTCGCTCAGGCTGGCCAGTCGGTGGTGCTGATCGACGCCGACTTGCGGCGCCCGACGCTGGCCGATACCTTCGCTCTTCCTGCCGCTACCGGCCTGTCAAACGTGCTGCTCGGCGAGGTTGGCTTGCACGATGCCATGCAGCAGTGGCGGCCAGATCTTCCCCTCTATGTTCTGACCTCCGGAGCAACTCCACCGAACCCCAGTGAATTGCTCAGCTCGCGCCAATTGGAGAAGCTGGTTCACCAGCTTCGGGAATCCGGAATGATCGTCGTCTTCGATTCTCCTCCATTGCTTCCTGTAACGGACGCGGCGGTACTCGCCAGGGCCACCGACGGCGCTCTGTTGGTCGCACGTGTAGGACGAACCCGAAACGAGCAGCTGCAGGCCGCTGTAGAGGTGCTACGAGTGGCCAGCGCGCCGATTCTGGGAGTTGTCGCGAATCGCGTGCGGCGTACCAAGAAGTCCAACTCATACGAGGCGTACTACCAGCAGGCGGTGCCGGCGAAAGCCTGTTGAACTCGCCCGCTCGATCATTTGCTCATAGCAGCCACGATCGTGTCGATGGCATTGGCGATTTCGGTGGCAGCGCGGCGGTAGTCTTTCTTGGTGCCGCCCATCGGGTCGTCGACGTCGAAGAGATGTGGCGCCGGCGGGGTGAGATACCCGCGTCGGCGCCACGCGAACCCCGGCAGATAGAGGACTTTCTCCGCCAGGTTGTGACCGGGAAGCTCTGCCGCGTGTAGCCCGTTCAGGAGCCAGGCAAGCTCGCGCCAGGTGAAGGTTTTGTCACGGAGAACGGCCGGCGCCGCGCTCGCGACCTGATCGCGGTGCTTGCGGGTAGCGGTAAGGATCAGGTGGGCATGGCGTGCTTCGACGCCGTCCAGCAAGCGGGAACGGAAGTTCGTGCTGTCGACATCGCGCCGTTCGAGTTCGGCCACAGCCAGCGGCTGCATCGGGGCGCCGGCCGGGCCGTGGGTGCCCGCGCTAGTTATCCACACGGATTGGGCGACCGGCCCGAAATGCTTCCAGAACTCGTGGATCATGAGCCGCTCGGCGATGGGCGATCGGGCCTGGTTACCCGTGCAGACGTGAAGAATGCCGCCCAACCGGTCGAAACCTCCTATCAAGATCATGATGTCCACACGGAGTACGCGACCACCGAGGTGAGGCTAGTCGCCGGTGGCGACAATCGCCTGGCGATCATCCGAGCTGACAGAAGCAGCCTTCCCCGTACCGGAGAAATGAAGAAATGGAGGCTGTGCCGCCGTTTCCCGGAACCAGGCTGAGTCGGTATCCCAAGCGACCAGACGTGCGCGAGTGGGAAGACGGGGCCGATTGTGATCGTAGTCGCTGAGGATCACGATGACATCCGGTACGTACTGAAGCGTTCACTGGAACGCGCCGGGCACCACGTCGTGGCCGCGGCCGACGGGGCGACGGCGCTGGCGGCGATCCGCGAGCACCGGCCGGACCTGGTGGTCACCGATGTGGACATGCCGCACATGACCGGCCTGGACCTGTGCCGGGCGATCCGGGCGGACGACGATCTGCGGCACATCCCGGTGGTGGTGGCCAGCGGCTCGCTGATGCCGGGCGACGGGCGGGCCGAGGACGCGGGCGCCTCGGCCACGCTGCTCAAGCCGTTCGCCCCGGCCCAGTTGCTGGCGCTGATCGCCCAGTTGCTGCCGCGGGTCGTCTCCGACGGCGTCTGACGGCTACCGGTCCTGGCGTTCGCGCTGCGGCATCGGGGCGAGCGGCCGGCCGGGCCCCGGCTCCTCGTCGGGGACGCCCAGGCCGGGCAGCCGGGCGGCGTCCATGATCGCCGCGCGTTCGGCGAGGGCCCGTTCCAGAGCCGCACGGATCGCCTCCTCGTCCTCCGCCATGTGCTGTCGGCGGTTCTCCTCACCGGTCATCCCGAGTTCCTCCGTAACGTCGGGGGCGCGCTGACGCCGTCGCTGTTGCTGGTCTTGATCGCGCCGGGCCGCCCGGCCTGCCGGCGGCTCCCCGCCTCGGTCTCGCGCAGCCCGGCGGTGGCCGCTCGGCCCGGGCGCCGGCCCGGCCGGTGGCCGGCACGTGCACCAGCCAGGCGAGCAGGCCGGTGAGGATCAGGCCGCCGGCCGGCGCGATGATCGGCGGATACCAGCCGGCGCCGGCCAGGTGCCGGAGGTCGCCGCGGGTCTCCAGGATCCAGTGCCGGTCGGCGATCTCCAGGCGGCCGGTGCGGCGCAGGCCCGGATCGCCGCCGGGCCGGGCCGGGGCGGCGAGCGCCTTGCGGGTGCCGTCGGTGTCGACCGCGATCAGGTCGGCGGAGACGCCGGACCGGGCGGCGGTGCGCAGGATGTCCTGGAGGAAGGTGCCGCCGTGCAGGCCGGAGACCACCCAGCCGCGGAATTCGGGGACGTTGGCGCGGGTCCAGACCGGCGAGGCGAAGGCCACCCACCGTTGCCCGGCGGCCGGCCGGTCCCGGTCGCGGGCCGGCACGTACGCGTCGGAGACGGTCGTCCGGTGGGTGTCGCGGGCCAGTTCCAGCGCGGTGGCGACGGGTTCGGCGCCGGCCAGGTCGGCGCCGGTGCGGGGGTGCTGCCCGCTCTCCTCGTCGAGGGGCCGGGACAGGACGGTGAGGTAGTGCTCGCCGTTGCCCGGGTTCGGGCGGAGGGAGACGCCGGTGGCTCCCCGGCCGCGCCACAGTCGCTCGGCCGCGGCCACGTCCGCGGTGGGCGCCGCCACGACGAAGGCCACCGGGGCGGCGCCGGCCGGGCGGGCGGCGGTGAGTGGCTCGGTGAGGACGTCGAAGTCCTCCCAGGTGAGCTCGTCGTCGGTGGCGATGCCGGCGGCCACGCTGTCGAGCAGGCCGCTGAACCGTTCGATCTCGGCGCGGACGGCGGCGAGGACCGTCCGGTGCCGCTCGTCCATCGCCCGGCCGGCGATGCCGCGCTGGGCCTGGTACAGGGCGGCCGTGGACAGGGCGGTGGCGATCAGACCGGTCAGCAGCACGGCGACGGAGAGCAGCGGACCGGTGGCCCGCCGCGTTCCGTCTCCGTGTTCCTCCATGTAAGGGAGGGTATGCCCGGCGTTACTTCCACGTGTCGTACTGGTACAAATCGTATCGGGTCATAATCTTGGTGACCTTGGCGACGTAGTTCGGGTCGGTGGCGTACCCGGCCTTCCACACGGCGCTGATGAACTTGTTCGCGTCCTTGGTGTGAGCGAACGCCGGAGCGTACCGTTTGTTGTTCTTCAGGAAGTGGCCATGGTCACGGAACGAGCGGGCCATCGAGGCGTAGGTGCGGAACGCGTCGGAGGTCTCGAAGCACTTCCCGGCCTTGTCACACTCGGTCGTCTTGTAGACGTGGCAGCCGGTGGCGTGCGGCCCGTGGTAGCCGCCCTGGCACTTGATGCCGAAGTAGTTGCGGTCCACCGACGACAGGCCGCTGCGGCCCCAGCCGGACTCCAGGATCGCCTGGGCGATGGTGACCGACGCCGGCACACCGTACTCCCGCCAGCTCTTCCGTGCTCCCGGAACGGCCGCGGCGATGAACTCATCGGGCGTCAGGGCGGGGGCCGGGGCGGGCGCGGGCGGCGGGCAGGTTCTCAGGGTCGCCGAGACGACGTACGCGTGCGAGATGTACCGCCCGTCGCTGAGCCGGTCCCACAGCGCCGAGGTCCGGACCGTCCCGCTGACCCGGTCACCGGGCACGGCGCAGACCAGTCGCACGGCCGCGCCGTCGGCCATGCGGCGCACCACGGCGTTGCCCAGGCCCGGGCCGGACCGGACGTTGACCGCCCCGTCTGTGGTGCGCACCCGGCCCGCCACGGACGTCTGGGGCGCGGCTCCGGTGGCGGCGTGCGCCGCACCGGGGGCGAGACCGGGGCCGGCCCCGGCGGCGAGCACCAGCAGCGCGCCGGTGAGCAGTCGTCGGGTGGTGTGGCCCATGAGTGAAGTCCCCTTCGTCACCGTCAGCATCGGTTCGAAGGTGCGGCGCGGCCGTTGCGCCGGAAGATCACGATCGGGTGCGGTCGCGTTGCGGTGCTTGGAAACCGGCGTGACGGGGAAAGGGCTTGGCGCATCGCCAGCCCTGGAGGTCCTCATGACGGCCGTCGCGTCCCGTCCGGCTCCCGCCCGCACCGCGTCCGGCGGTGTCCGGCACATCCTCACTCCGCTGCTGGTCGCGGTGGTCGCCGCGGCCGGGGCGGTGGTCGTGCACCGGATATTCGTGGGGACCGCGCTGGGCCAGGAGGTGGACACCGCGGCGCTGCGGGGCGGCGACTTCCGCCATCCCCGGGTCGGTGACGTGCTCGGCCGTACGCTCGACGCCACCCGCCTCGCGGTGCTCGCCGTCGTGTGCCTGGCCGCCGCGGCGTTCGGTGTGCTGCGCCGCCGCCTCGACCTGGCGGTGGCGTCCGCCTTCCTGGTGGTCACCGCCAATCTCGCCACCCAGCAGCTCAAATCGCACCTGGACCGGCCGCTGCTGGACGACTTCCCGGCCCCCAACTCGTTCCCGAGCGGGCACGCCACGGCCGCCGCCTCCGCGGCGTTCGTGCTGGTGCTGGTCTTTCCGCGGGCACTGCGCGGCATGGTCGGGCTGGTCGGCGCCAGCTACGTCGCGGTGGTCTCGGTGGCCACCGTGTGGGCCGAGTGGCACCGGCCCGGCGACGTGCTCGCGGCGCTGCTCATCGTGCTGGCGTGCGGTTCGGTGGCGGTCTTCGGCGTACGCCTGCGCCGGTTCGGGCCGACCCGGCCGCTGCATCTGCCGAACCGGCTGGTCATGGCGATCCTCGCGGTGACCGCCGCTCTCGCCGCCACGGCCGGCCTGGTCGGTGTGCTGTCCGTGGCCCTGTCCGAACGCGCCCTCCCGGACCTGGTCTCGGGTCGTTTCGCGTTCCTCACCGGCGTGGCCGGCATCGTCGCCGTCACCGCCGCAACGTTCATCGTCTGGATCCGGCTCACCTCCGGCGAACCCGCCGGGGACCGGTCCGGACCCGTTCAGGGAGGCATTGAATGACCACGACCCCCGACGGCACCACCCCGGCCACGCCGGTTCCGCCCGGCCCGGCCGGCGGGGTGCCCGACCTCCCGGCCCAGACCACCGGCACGAGCGCGGCGGCCGCGACCGGCGCCACCGTGGTGGTCGGCACCTATCCGGAGTACGCGCTCGCCCAGCAGGCCGTCGACCACCTGTCGGACAACCGGTTCCCAGTCGAGCGCACGAAGATCGTCGGCACCGACCTGCGCCTGGTGGAGAACGTCCTGGGCCGGCTCACCACCGGCCGGGCCGCCGGCGCCGGTGCCGCCAGCGGGGCGTGGTTCGGCCTGCTGATCGGCCTGTTCTTCGGGTTCTTCAGCGACTCGAGCTGGCCGGCCGTGCTGCTCACCACGGTGATCATCGGCGCGGTCTGGGGCGCGATCTTCGGCGCCATCGCGCACGCCGCCACCGGCGGCCGCCGGGACTTCACCTCGCGCAGCTCGCTGCAGGCCGCCACGTACGAGGTGCACGCCGACGCCGAGGTGGCCGACGAGGCACGGACCCTGCTCATCCAGTTGAACTGGCAGGCCAGCGGCGCCCAGTGAGCCCGAGTCCCGCTGAGCCGGGCCGGGCGGCGCCCAGAGTGAGCCGGGCGCCGCGAGCGGGCCGGGGCCGTCAGACCTCGGCCAGCTGCCGCCGCAGCTTGGTGAGCGCCTTGGTGATCAGGCGGGACACGTGCATCTGGGAGATGCCGATCTGGTCGGCGATCTGCGATTGGGTGAGGTTGCCGTAGAAGCGCAGGGTGAGGATCTTCTGCTCGCGTTCGTCGAGGGTGGCGAGGGCGGGGCCGAGGGCGACGCGGGTCTCGGCGATCTCGTATTCGTGGTCCTCGCCGCCGAGGGTGTCGCCGAGTTCGGTGGTGCCGTCGGCGCTGATCGGGGTGGAGAGGCTGGTGGCGTTGTAGGCGCGGGCGCCTTCGAGGCCTTCGAGGACGTC